>CANGWH010000003.1 GCA_947457565.1 Flavobacteriales bacterium | reverse complement strand
TTCGGGGCAAACCTATCGTTGGACTTCAGGTACTTTTTCTAAAGGACATAAAGATATTTCCTTTGGTGTAAAATATACCGAGGGCACTAGTGATTTTTCTGTGGGCGAAAATGGGGGTACAGGTAACAGTACTTTAAGTGTTGGTGCATATGTAGCAAGAAATAAATGGTTGAACTTTGAGCAAAGACTAATTGAAGAACCATGGTTAACTCCCGGTGCAATTGCTAATTTTTCTTCGAGAGGTCCTGCTCCTGGTATTGGTGATTTTAACTCAATTAGGCAAAAGCCAGATATTATTGCTCCTGGACACCATATAGCCTCTGCATTACACAAAACTCAATATGCAGAATGGATGAATAATCAAATTGTACACAAACAAAATTGGAGGGATGCCGATCAGTACTATGTCCAGTTTTCAGGCACTTCCATGGCAGCACCTCATGTGTCTGGAATAATCGCATTATACCTTCAAGCCAATCCGAATTTATCCCCGGAAGACATCAAGAATCTTTGGCGATTCTACCATACAAGAGATCAATTTACTGGTAATGATTCCAATAATTCGGCTGGTTTTGGTAAAATTAATGCGTTTGATGCTATTCAATTTTTAGAGAAATTCCTAATTGTTAAATCTCACAAGACCGATAAAGTAATTGTAGTACTAAATCAAGAAACGAAGGAACTTTCTGTGCTGTCTGAATTAGAATTATCAAATAATTGTGATTTTCAGTTAATGGATGTAAGCGGAAAATTAATACTTAAAAAGTGCACTATTGACATAAATAAACCAATGTCATTGCAGTCTATTTCAACGGGTATATATTATTATCAAATTTCGGTAAATGGCGGCAATATAGGCGGCAAACTATTTGTACACTAAATCTTTTTACTTTCTAAATACTTAAGGTAGGACGATATATGTCGATCCTTTTTCTGATCGTATATATCATTTATGGTAACCATAATACCTGTTTCTTCTACTTCCCCAAAATGATGATTAATAGCGGTGCCGAAGGTTTTCATAGTTGGACTTAAACTCATATATGCATTAAAAAGCGGTGGTATATGAGTGCCTAACTCTCTAACTTTTTGTGTGAGTAATCTATGTGCTTCTTTAAACTCCAAATGGCTAATTTCATCGATGAATGCTGAATACTCTTCCCCAATTTTAACAGGTGCCTGAATATTAACTAGGTTTTCTCTGTCGGGAAAAAATGCGTTCATAAAGCCTAGAATTAAATTTCTAGCATCACGCTGAAAATCAGAATACATGGTGACTTTACCGAAGAAATATTTAATTTCAGGATGATTAACTACTAAAGCGCCCAGTCCATCCCAAAGATTATCCAAAGAGAAAATACCTTTACGACTATCGGCCGTAGGTTGAAAATTGGGTTGAACAAAACTTCTTCCTAACTCAATAGTATAAGGGAAATATTCAGTGGTTAACTTAGCAGTATAGTCAAAAATTTCACGGGTTGATAAATGAAAATTACCTTTATCGTCTTTTGACTTTGAACAAAAAGAAAATCTATAACCTCCAACAATTTCCTGCTCTTCAGGATTCCAAACAATAAGTTGCCAGTAGGAGTATTCACCTGTATCAAAATCATCAATATCTATTGATTTACCCGTTCCTCCGCCAGCTTTTCTAAAAGACAATTCGCGTAATCGACCAATCTCTAACATTAAATTGGGTTTTTGATCACCCTGAAATATATAGATTTCATTATCCGCATTATTTGTTGGACGCACGAAAATATCTTCTGTTAGTTCTGATACTAACGCTTCCTTAGGAATTGGGGGTATTATATTCAGTGCTTCTTCCATTTTGGTAAAAATACAAAAAAACAACTATTCAGAATTTAGAAAATCTGATTGCGGTCTTCGGCCAATGTGTATACAAATTCTTTTAACTCTTGAGCTTGAACCCATGCTTTATTCTTTGAAAATCGGGTATGAGGTATAGGTTTACCAAAATACAGATTAACACTCATATTCATCTGTTTGTATAATTCACTAGGCAATAACATCATTTCCAAATTGAATTTTATTTTAAAGAATCTACGAATCTTGGCGAGGGTATAAAATTTATTGGAATTAGAACCATCTATGTATACGGGTAAAATAACCAATTGGTACTGTAATGCCTTAGTAATAAAGCTTTTTTGCCATTCTAAATCAATGATTTTACCATCAACCTTTCTACTACAAAGGCCAGCAGGAAATACTTCAATAACACCGCCAGCTTCGTATAATTTGTCTACGTTCTTTAGCGCCTCTTTGTTCGTTTTTCCGAGTTTATTTACCCCTGTGCATTGTTCTTGGATTTGGGGTATATGGGTGACTATTTCATTAGCAATAACCTTCAAGTCATCTCTAACATCTGAGATAGCCTTTAATAAACACATGGCATCCAATCCACCCATTGGATGATTGGCAACAACAATTACGCCGCCAGTAGTGGGTAGGTTTTCAAGTCCATGAACATTGAGCGTAATATTCATGTGTTGTAACACCTTTTCTACAAACTTACCTCCACGAATATTGCGATAATTTAACAGTACACTGTTAATTATGTCCAGATGAAAAAAATCATACAGCCATTTTACGATAAACTTAGGTATAAATTTATGGTTCTTTGGGAATTTATGTTTTAAAACCGCCTCTATATCAACTTGTAACAGCGGTAGTTCGTTTTCATTTTTCCCCTCCATATAGCATGATTTATTCTCCTAAAATTGCTGCTTTTGTCGCATCTAAAATCTCAAATGCCTTTTGGGAATTTGAAGCTTCTGCATAAACACGCAAAACAGGTTCTGTTCCACTAGGTCTAATCATTACCCAATCACCGGTATCCAATCTGAATTTATATCCATCTACATCTTCGAGAGCTACAATGGTATAGTTTCCAAATTTTGAATAATTATTTGATTTACAATTGTTTACAATTAAATTCTTCAAGTCATTATTTAAGTGTAAATCATATCGTTCAACCGCAAAAGAACCCACTAATTGATAAACATCTTGAATCAATTCAGAAACTGTTTTTCCTGATTTGGCCATATATTCCATTATTACCAATCCCATCCAAACCCCATCTCTTTCTGGAATATGTCCTTTAATTGCAATTCCACCACTTTCTTCAGCACCAATTAATACATCATCCGTTACCATGTATTCGCAGATGTATTTAAATCCAATTTTGGTAGTAATTGACTCTAGACCTCTTAATTCACATAATTTCTGAATCTTATCACTTACGCTAAAGCTTTTAACTACCTTACCAGAAAGTCCTTTGTGTTGAGTTAAATATTCAATAAGCAATAAAATAAGGTGGTGGCTATCTACAAAATTACCATGCTCATCAAAAAAACCTATTCTATCAGCATCTCCATCCGTTGCTAGTCCACATTTGAAGTTAGGATTGGATGCGATCATTGGACCAATTTCTGGTAAATTCTTTAAAATAGGCTCTGGAGCTCTTCCTTTAAAACCAGGATTGTAATGTCCATGTAATATCTCAGCGTTAGGCATCAACTGTTTAACTATTCGTTGTCCAGCGCCATACATTGCATCGTAAACTAACGATGATGCCATTTTTTCTAAGGCATTCATATCGAAATTGTCTCTCGCATGATTGGCATACATAGTCTCCATATCCAAAAAGGAAACAATACCATTATCAAGATACCAATCGAAATTGTGTTTAGGAATAATTTCAACTTCTTCTATTAATGCCTCAACTTTTGAAACTTCTTCTGGCGTTGCTGGACCACCATAATTTGCTTTAATTTTATAGCCATTGTACGCAGGGGGATTATGCGATGCAGTTATAATTATACCTGCACCCGCATTACCTTTATTGGCTGCTAATGAAATCATTGGGGTAGAAACAAATCCTGTAGAGATACTAACTTTAATACCTGCGTCTGCTAATTGCATAGCAGTTTCTTGGGCAAACATTTCTCCACCAAATCGGCAATCATAACCCACTACACAGTATTTGGGTAAATTGCTATTGTTTAACCATTTAGCCGTTGCTTGCGCCACTCTTCGAACATTTGTAACGGTAAAATCTCTAGCAATAATCTCCCGCCATCCGTCAGTTCCAAATTTAATTTGATACATAATCTTATAAAATCGTTATTACATAAATGCATTTTCTCCGGTAATTTCCATACCTAGAATTAATAAATGAATATCGTGGGTTCCTTCGTAGGTAACCACGCTTTCTAAGTTCATCATATGTCGCATAATTGGAAATTCTCCAGTAATCCCCATGCCGCCCAACATTTGACGAGCCTCACGAGCAACGTTCAAAGCAATTTCAACGTTGTTTCGTTTTGCCATTGAAATCTGTGCTGGTGTAGCTTTTCCATTATCCATTAATACCCCTAATCGCCAAACCAAAAGTTGAGCTTTGGTGATTTCGGTAATCATTTCACTTAATTTCTTCTGTTGTAACTGAAAACCTGCAATGGGCTTGCCAAATTGTTCACGTTGCTTCGAATACCTTAATGCAGTATCATAACAATCCATAGCTGCACCTAAGGCCCCCCAAGAAATTCCGTACCTTGCAGAATTTAAACAAGTTAAGGGACCTTTTAACCCTGTAACCCCAGGCAATAAATTTTCTTTGGGAACCCTGACATTATCAAACACCAATTCACCCGTAGCACTTGCTCTTAAGCTCCACTTATTATGGGTTTCGGGGGTGGTAAATCCTTCCATTCCGCGTTCCACAATTAATCCGTGTATTACCCCTTGCTCGTTTTTCGCCCAAACAACAGCTACGTCGGCAAAAGGGGCATTGCTAATCCACATTTTCGCACCATTGAGCAAATAATGATCTCCTTTGTCTTCAAATTTCGTAACCATTCCACCAGGATTAGAACCATGATCCGGTTCGGTTAATCCAAAACATCCGAGCATTTCTCCACTTGCCAATTTTGGTAAAAACTTGTGTTTCTGCTCTTCACTTCCAAACTTATAAATAGGGTACATTACTAACGAACCCTGCACGGAGGCCGTAGAACGAATACCGCTATCACATCGCTCAAGTTCCTGCATTATTATTCCATAGGTAGTGTAATCCATACCTCCACATCCATATTCTACCGGTAATTGTGGTCCGAATGCACCAATTGCCCCTAATTCTTTTACTAAATGTCTAGGAAATGTAGCTTCTTGAGCATAATGCTCAATAATTGGACTTAATTCTTTTTTTACCCAATCTCTTACAGAAGAACGAATTAATTTTTGTTCTTCCGTCAAGAATTCATCAATAGTATAAAAATCAGGCGCTGAGTAACGATCTTTGCCTTGATTCATTGATTTGAGTTCTTCTACATTCATATTATTTATGCTTGTAATGCAAAACTACATAACTTTATTTCATTTATCTTAAATAACCTGTTAACAATATACCAATGATAGTATTTATTGAACGATTGCGCATTAGTGGTCCAATTGGCTGGTACGAAGCCGAAAGAAAAGAGGGCGTAGAATTATTTGTTTCATTGTCGGTAAATTTCAGCAGTTCATTGTACACCGATAATTTAATAGAAACGATTGACTATCTGAAAATTGCAGAGATAGTACAAGCAGTTTCAAACAACGAATACAAACTTTTGGAAACCCTTGCTTCCGATATCGCTAAAGAGATTGACATTTTTTATAGTGATTTTAAGATAAAACAAATAAAAATTAAGATAGAGAAGGAATTGCAGCATAAAATAGGACTTCAATTGAATTATGTTGGAATAGAAGAAGAATTTAATTATCCAATTTAAACGTTTATTTTAATTGCAATTCTTAACAAACAAACGTACATTCCTTAATTTTGTAGTAAATGTTTAAAAAGGCCCTAGTATTTATCATAGGATTTTCAGGTCATTCATTGTTTGGTCAGGTACCAGCCATCACTGGATGGGTGTACGACAAAGAAACGTTAGAAACCATTCCTGGAGCTGTAATTGTTAATACAGTAACCAATGAAAACGCACAATCGAATACAAGTGGATATTATCAACTACCCACAACACGTGGAGATAAAACTATTGCTGTTGCTGCACCGGGCTATCGACCAATCATGGTTTTGGTTGAAGTAGAAGCCAGTGTTACAAAAAATTTGTTTTTAATCCCGGTTCGTTTTGATGAATTAGATTCTGCGGAAGAATTGCTAAGTTTATACAATCAAAAAACATCATTTTATTCGCCGCGTAGAAAACAAATCATTGAAGCTCCTTCGGTATTGAGCGTTAACGATCCAGTAAAATATTTGCAATTTTTACCTGGGGTTACTGGAGGTATTGAAGGTTTGGCAGGTCTAGTAGTTCGGGGAAGTAATCCAGATCAGAGTTTACAAATGATGAATGGTATGCCATTGTATGGAAATGGTCATTTATGGGGCTTTTTATCCAACTTTAACCCCGAAATTATTAAATCTGCTGATTTTTATCGCGGTGTGGCTCCAGCAAGGTATGGTGGGAGAGCGGGCGGTGGTGTTTTAGATGTACAAATGGCAGGTGGTAATGCTGTATCTTGGACAGGATTAATGCATATGGATTTAATTTCTGCCAATGCGGTCGCTAATGGCCCTTTGGATCATCGAGGGAAGGTTACTGCTTCCATAGGAATAAGACGAAGTTATTTAGATTGGTTATTAGGTAGTACTGGGCCAGATGCGCCATTTATAGGAAATACCCACGATATCAATGCAAAAGTTGATTACAAAGAAAGTCAAAAAACACAGTGGAGTTTTTGGGCATATAATGGCCGTGATAAATTTGGGTTACAACAGACAATTTCTGAAACAGATTCTTTGGGTAGGTTATTAGATATTGGACTAAAATTAATCACGAGCTGGCAAAATACATTGGCCGGCGTACGATGGTCACACGAGTTTAATTCTAATCATTTTGGATCAATAACAGCAGGTATTACTAGGTATAAATATAATTCTCTATTTGGTTTAAACGGTTCTATTACCACTGATACCTCAAAAAGATCTGCGGAATATAGCGAGACATACAGTAATTCAATAACAGACTTTCACGTAAATGGAGATTTTAGTTATATTTACTCCCATCAATATTCAATAAATTATGGTAGCCAATTGGCTATCCATGCTCTTAAGCCTGGAAGAACAGAGATTGTCTCCAAAGACGGAAACAATCCTTCCACAACAGAAAATTACGGTTTAGCGAATCAACAAACAGTAGTTGAATGGGCAAATTATGGGGAAGTAGATATGCACCCAAATGCGGGCTTAAGTATAAATCTAGGTATGCGATTGTGGAGTTTTTTCACTGCTAAGCGAATTTGGATTAGACCAGAACCAAGAATTACATTGTCGCAATTATTAGAAGGAAAAAATAGAATTCAACTAGGATTAGGCGTAAGTAATCAAGGACTGCATCAGCTTTCTAGTGTAAATGGCATTTTACCCGCGGATATTTGGTTCCCTAGTGGTGAGAATTTCAGACCGCAGAGGACCACTCAAATTAGTGGTGCATTTATTAAACCAGTAGCAAAAGGAACAGAATTATCTGCCGAGGTATACTACAAAGGCTTTAATGGAATCACCGATTTAACCGGTATTGAAGAAGATCCACTATTGCCAAACTATTGGGAAAGATCAATAACTCAAGGTAAAGGAAATTCATACGGTTTTGAAATGCTGCTTTCAAAAAGAACAGGAGTTATTACCGGAGTAGCGGGTTATACATATTCAAAAACGCAACGTCAATTTGAATTCATCAATGAAAATCAACCATTCCCATACCGTTGGGATAGACCACATCAAGGTAAATTGCAATTAACAATTCAAGCTTCTAATGCTTTTAAAATCAATATTGCAGGTGTATTCATGAGTGGTAATCTACAGACGGTACCAACAGGTAAATACTTATCAGCCGATAATAGGATTGTATATGATTATACAATGAAAAACAATTATAGGATGCCTGCCTATAAACGCATTGATATTGGATTTATTAAACAAATTAAACCGTTTATGCGAAGAGGTTATGAGGAGTTTTATGGCATTCATATCTACAATGTGATGAATTGGTTTAATCCAATGTTTGCTCAAATTGAAATAGAATCAAATGGCTTGGTTCGATTACAAGGTACTAGCTATTTTCAGTTTGTTCCATCTGCTTTTTATCGCATACAATTTTAAAACACCAAGATGAAATTCAATCAATTAATTTACATTGCTTTAGGTTCTTTTATATTTTCCGGATGTACCCAAGACTTAGATATGGGTCAAATTCGATTTGAAGAAAAATTAGTCTTAAATGCGCTAGTTACAAATATCGAAAATGCAGGAGTCGCTGTTTCTAATACGGTTCCAATTGATGATTCTACACCGCCAAAACCATTATTGAATTGTAAAGTGAATTTCATAGATATGCAAGGTAAATCAGTACCCATGTCGTATTCATTCGTTGCAAATAAATATGTTGGTTCAGTAATTCCTAAAGCAGGTGAGAAATACATAATTTTAGTAGAACACCCCAAATATGGTGCAGCTCAAGGCGAATTTATTATGCCATCAAATCCTATTAGTTTGCCTAGTAAATGGCAAGACAATACCGGTTTGGACGCTAATGGAAATCCCACTGGTACTATAACATGTTACATAAATGATGATGGTAATACTAGAAATTATTACGAAGTAAGTTTATATAGATACAATGATTTTTTAGCCGACTGGTTTCAATTCACGCCTGTATCCAATGACCCCGAAATAAGCGAAAATTCCATTGTTACTGATTTAGGCGGATTATTGCTATCGGATAAAAGTTTCAACGGCAAGACTAAACAGATTTCATTCAATACCGAGTATGCAAGCGCAGGTACTCAATACAAGTATTTGGTTGAGATCAAGAGTTTAAGTGCCGAATATTATCAGTATTTCCAATCGGTTGATGCTTATGAAAACAATACTTCAATTTTCCCTGAACCACAACCAATTTTTTCCAATGTAATTGGAGGAAGAGGTATTTGTGCTGGAGCTTCTGTACTTAGAGATACTATTCGTTAATCATAGAATCCTTTTATTGTGTCCAAAAAAATTAGTTCAATCAGAATAGTTAACGCCCATCAGCATAATTTAAAAAACATAACCGTTGAAATACCTCAAGAGTCATTTACCGTTGTAACAGGTGTTTCAGGTAGTGGAAAATCAAGTTTAGTATTTGATACGTTGTTTGCAGAAGGTCAACGCAGATATGTTGAAAGTCTAAGCAGTTATGCTCGACAATTTATGGGTAGGATGAAAAAGCCTGCGGTAGACGACATACATGGATTATGCCCAGCGGTAGCCATTGAACAGAAAGTAAATACTCGAAATCCTAGAAGTACAGTTGCTACTTCAACGGAAATATACGATTATATAAAGTTGCTTTTTAGCAGAGCTGGACACACTATTTCACCAATTTCAGGTAGAGAGGTTAAAAGAGAGACTACAGAAGATGTATTTGTATGGTCCAAGGAAAATCAAGGAAAACGCATTCTTATTTTGGCACCATTGGAACAAGATTCGCTAGAATCTACGGATATAAATATATTGTTGCAAAAAGGATTTAGCAGGGTTTGGATAAATAAGGAAATCATCTCACTGCAAAATGCATTAGAAAATGAACTTTCGTTATCCGGGAGTATCAACATTTTAATCGATCGTTTAAAAATCGATTTGGATGACGATGAGTTTCAATCAAGATTATTTGATGCAACGGAATCAGCTTTTTGGGAAGGGAATGGCAACTGTGTCATTATAGATGTTGATAATGATGTATCGGTAGAATTCAATAATCGATTTGAATTGGATGGAATCAAATTTGAAATTCCAACTAAAGACTTTTTAAGTTTTAATAATCCCCATGGTGCTTGTAAACGGTGCGAAGGTTTTGGAAGTGTTATGGGCATCGATCACGATCTTGTAATTCCGGATACTTCTTTAAGTATATATGACGGTGCAGTAGCCCCTTGGAAAGGAGAAACATTGGGTGAATGGAGAAATGATTTTATCCGATTAGCGAGCAAAATAGAATTTCCAATCCATCGTGCCTACAGAGACTTAACCGTCCAACAAAAAGAATTGTTGTGGAAAGGAAATTCTCAACTCCCTGGAATTAACGATTTTTTTAAATACGTAGAAGAAAAATCCTATAAAATACAATTCAGAGTTTTGGCGGCGCGTTATCGAGGTAAAACAACTTGCCCCGATTGTTTAGGTACTCGACTTAGAAAGGAAGCTGGATTTGTAAAAATAATTCATATTGGTAACGATGAAATACCGCCTCAATTAAGTGTTCAGGAATTGCTTCTAATGACGGTTGAAGAATCACAGAAGTATTTTAGCCATTTAAAACTCAATCTTACTGATCAAACAATTGCTGCAAGAATAATCGATGAGATTAAAAATCGACTTCGATTTTTATATAATGTTGGATTGGGATATCTTTCATTAAACCGATTGAGCAATTCTCTAAGTGGAGGGGAAAGTCAGCGAATTAACCTAGCAACTTCTCTAGGAAGTAATCTAACTGGTAGTATGTACATCCTTGATGAACCTAGTATTGGACTTCATTCTCACGATACCGATCGATTAATTGGTGTTCTTCAAGAGCTTAAAGCTGAAGGCAATACAGTAGTTGTTGTAGAACATGATGAAGACGTAATGAGAGCAGCCGATTCTATAATTGATATCGGCCCTGAAGCTGGATCATTAGGGGGAAATGTAATGTTTTCAGGTAGTTACAAAGAATTACTGCAAGATAATTCCAGTTTAACCGCCAAATATCTTAAGAACGAATTAGTTATTCCTATACCAAATAATCGAAGAAAAGGAGTGCATTTTCTTCAAATTGAAGAGGCGTGTGAAAATAATTTAAAAGACGTTACATGTAAATTTCCTTTAGAGGCATTAACCGCGATAACTGGTGTTTCTGGCTCTGGAAAAACAACTTTAATAAAGCAAGTTTTATACCCTGCTCTTGCCCGACAGTTAGGCCAGCTCGTTACCGTTAAAACTGGGAAACACAGAAAAATAAGTGGCCCCATAGAACATATTCATGCAATAGAATTAATTGACCAAAACCCGATAGGGAAGAGTAGTAGATCTAATCCTGTTACCTACGTCAAGGCTTTTGATGATATTAGAGAGTTATTTGCCAATACTCCAGCATCCAAATTTAATGGTTTTAAAAGTTCTCATTTTAGTTTCAACGTGGATGGTGGCAGGTGCGACCAATGTAGCGGCGAAGGTGAGACCATAATTGAAATGCAATTCATGGCAGACATCAAACTACCCTGCGAATCATGTCATGGTCAACGGTATAAAAAAGAGATATTGGAAGTTGAATATAATGGTAAAAATATTTTCCAAGTATTAGAAATGACAGTAGATGAGGCCATGGAATTTTTTGAGAAATCAAATTCCATTGCTGATCGACTAAGACCATTGCAAGATGTTGGATTGGGTTATGTTAAACTAGGACAAGGCAGCAATACATTAAGCGGCGGCGAAGCTCAGCGAGTAAAATTGGCTTTTTACTTAAGCAAAGCCAGTCCATTTAAGGAGAAACACACCTTGTTTATTTTTGACGAACCTACAACTGGGTTGCATTTTCACGACATAAATAAACTAATGAATTCTTTTCAGGCCTTAGTAAAAAAAGGCAATACACTTCTAGTTATTGAACATAATTTAGACGTTGTAAAGTGCGCGGATTGGATAATTGATTTAGGCCCTGAAGCAGGGAGTAAAGGTGGGACACTTGTATTTGAAGGAATCCCAGAAGATTTAATCAAATGTAAAGACAGCATTACTGGAAAGTATCTAAAGGATAAACTCAACGGATAACATTCATTCAGAATAAATGTTATCCGTTTCAAATAAAGAGCATACTTAATTAACGGGCCTTCTCAACAACAAAAGGCTTTGTTATTGAAGTTGTGGCCGATGAATTTCGTTCGCAAAGTTGAATTTGTAAAAAGTATAGACCAGAACTCAATTCACCGGTTTCAATTTTCCATTTATTCTTGTCAATTTGTTCAAGCTCTGTATTATAAACGAATTTGCCAGATTGATCTAAAATCAAACCCCTCAATTGGTCCTGATTTAGTTTTGAGGACATAATTATTCCATCAATTAAAATCGCATTACCGGAAGTCACAGGATTGGGATAAACCAGTAATTGTGAAAGATTATTGAAATTTTTATTATTTGTTAATGAAACTACAAGGCTATCAGTTTTACTGTTTGTACAACCGTTTCCATCTCCCAAAACATCCAATTTAACGGAAATTTTATTACCACGATAGTTGTATAAATCTAAACTAATAGGATTCTGTTTAGAACTTGAATCGGCAACATTCCACTGGTAAGATAACAGATCATTATTGGTAGCTTCAAATTTATATTGATAACCCGATGAATTAGAAATTGAAAAATCGGCCGATGGCAATCCTTGAATTTTTGTCTTTATTGCGGTGTCAGAAAATAAACAACCAGAATCAGTAGTAACTGTGTAGGTAATGTTGGGTTCACCTTGACTTACAACAGCCAAAGTTGAATTGTTGCCATTAGATAAAATCTGATTGAACAAACTATTTTTCACTATAACCGATTTCCAAGCCCCTGTTGCATTGAATTTGATTGGAAGTTGAATCGTATCGGATGAATTACCCCTACAATACTTCTTGGATAGGTCAGAATTAGTCCAATTAATTGTTGGAATAGCGTCCGCGTTCCATTGTATTTGTTTTACTGTATATCCGCAAATGGGTTCTTTATTGTTCATTAGGGCTAAAACAATTGTATTGTTGCCTGAATTTAATTTATAGTTGTAAGAAGTCACATTCTCAACCGCATCAAAGTCGATGGCCCATTTAAAATCGGATAATGTTGTATTTAGTTTCAAATTCAATATTGAATCTGCACAAGACAAAGATTTTGGCATGGCCGTAACCGAAAAGTTAATGGGATTACATGATAAAGTAGTTAGGCTAACTTTTGAAATTTTACTTTCTCTACATACGTGATTACTTAACGATTTAAGCCAAAAGTCTATATCATAATTCGCCATAGGTGTTTTAATGGTTTCGCTACTGGAGGAGTCAGAATCAGTTGGGAGATTCCAAGAAGAACCTAAATTAGTGCTGTAATTATATTTACTTCCAATTGAATGATTCCATGAAAACGTAGCACTAGTTAATTGAGTGTCAACTACTGTCACGGAAGGACCATCAAATGAATCTTGAACAGTAACGCTTACTTTTCCGGGCGCTGAAACACACCCATTTGAAGCTTTTACCCAGGCGTTGAAAGAAATAGTACCCAAAACAGCCGCTTTTTTAACAAAGTTACTGTCCGTGGTGAAACCAGTAGATGCACTTGTTACCGAGAAAGAATCAATTTTAGTGGATTTACCAGTTACTTTCAATGGCACCGAGGAATTTAAACAATAAACATCAATACCATCTAAAGGAGTTACTACCGCAATCGGTTTTTGAATCACTTTCACGCTAACGTTGTCGCTATTACGTGTGCAGCCTAATGAATTAGTACTTACAGCGAAATAGGTTCCAGAATCCTTAACAAACAAACTATTTTTTTTGTTATTAACGGGCATCCAACTCAATGTATGTCCAGTTATATTGTTAGCATTAAGTCGTATTGAGTCCCCAGAGCAAATACTCACTGCGCCCGTAACATTAATTGTTGGTTTTACTGCGCCTTGTACAACTTTGAATCGAAGAGTATCTGGCAATGATTGACCTTTGTTGTTCTTGACAGTTAGAATAGCAATATAATTTCCTGCATTGGTATAAGAAACAGTTGGATTTTGAAGGGTAGAGCTGGTCACAGATCCGCTTGGGAAAGACCACTGATAGGAAGTGGGTGATTGAGTACCTGTGCCTTGGAATTGGATGGATTTACCACTACAGATAATGGAATCTTTGATTGATGCGGTTGCTTTAGGCAATAGACTTGATGGTTGAAAATCAAATGATTTTTTATAAATATAGTCGCCAGATGTACTACCATTTGCATTCGCTACATTTAAATTAAGGTGAAACCGCACGGTACCAACATTTTTATTGGGTGCCTTCCATTTAACAAACCAAGCTACAGAATCTGTTACAACAGCGGATGTGCCTGAACTCGTATGCTCTGCATAATACCTTGTTTTGCTAGCGATTGTATAATTACCGGTTTGGGTTCTAGAATCATTGGCGGTAAACGTACCAGCAGCTTCATTGTTTTTTGAATCCAATGCAGTTACTTGAAATCCAAAAACAGTTTTGCCGGTTTCTTTGTATGAAATTTTTATCAAATACGTACTATCCGGAATATATCCACCTCCGGTCATAGGTATATCAAGTCGAATTTTATTGAAATTTACCCCACTAGTTTGCAGGGAAAACGTCCCATGGCAATTGGTGCAATTATTTTCGGAAGGTGCGCCAGAATATCCACCCCCTGGTCCATTCGAATTAGAAATAATATTATCGATAATTAAGATCGATAAGGTTATGAATATAAAACGGAATAGTGCTTTCATAATTTTTAGGTATTAACTATTTGTAAATTATAACATTTATATCAAAAGCAGACATAAAAATAAAAAGTAGTTTGATGTCTTTGTTTAGTTGTAACAATATACGACTCATTTTGATTTAAATCATCATCAAATCAGCAATGTTAATTTTCAATATCTAATCAATAATCTAACAAATACAAACATTTATCGAATTACTTGACGGGAATGCATTTGTAACGTTGGCAAATATTAAAAATCCTTAGATTTGCAGTTTATGAGAAAACTCGTTTTGATGTATTTGACTTCAATTGGGTTTGTAGCAACTGCTCTTGCTCAAACATCTACCAATCAGCAAAGTTCTGCTGTTTTGGTAGAAACCGTTGATGCCCAACCAGGTAAATTAATCATTCCTTTTAAAAAGTTTGTTTATCCCAATGGATTAACACTGATTGTAAGCGAGGATCATAGCGATCCTGTAGTGCATCTTAATGTTACATATCATGTTGGATCTGCTCGCGAGACTAGAGGAAAATCTGGTTTTGCGCACTTTTTTGAGCATATGTTATTTCAAGGATCAAAGCATATCGCCGATGAAGAGCATTTCAAAATCATTAAACAGTACGGTGGTGATGTTAACGGCAATACAACCAGGGATAGAACGGTTTACATTGAAACATTTCCAAGTAATTTTACAGAAACGGCATTATGGATGGAAGCTGATAGAATGGGATTCTTTTTAGAAGCATTTACAAAAAAGAAATTCGAAAATCAGCGCAGTACTGTGAAAAATGAAAAAGATGAACGATATAATGTTCCCTATGGATTTTTAATGGAAGTTAAGGATCAAGAGCTTTATCCCAAAGAACATCCCTACAGTTGGTCTACTATTGGTTATGTAGATGATTTAGATCGCGCTGATAGTAGCGATTTACGTAATTTCTTCTTGCGTTGGTATGGACCCAACAATGCCGCTATTATTCTGGTTGGTGACGTAAATACCGCTGAAGCGGTAGAGTGGGTTGGTAAATATTTTGGTGGAATTGAAAAAGGCCCTGAAGTAAAAAAACAATTGGTTAGCCGAGTTAATTTGAAAGAAAATAAATACGCTACTTTTTCAGATCCAAATGCGTTTGTTCCATTGGTTTATCAAACTTTTGTTGGTGTTCCTGTAGCGCATCAAGACGAAGCTGCGTTGGATATGTTAAGTTATTTAATGGGTGGGACAAGAAGCTCAATATTATACAAGAAATTTATGGATCCTGAATGGGCCTTGGGAGCAAGTGCAACTAACAACCCATTGAGTTCAATCAATCACGAGTTGGCAGGGGAGTTTTCCTTCGCCATTCAAGGTTATCCTTGGAGCGATGTTCCACAATTGCAAAAAATGTTAAACCAAGCCATTGATTCTTTTGGAATTGTTGGATTTTCAGATGACGATTTGTCACGCGCTAAGTCAAATATTTTAGGTGGGTTCTCAAATGGACTTGAAGATGTAAGTAATAAAGCCAATTTAATTAGCAATTTTTGGTATTTAGATGCAAAAAATGCTAATGGCAAGTCAATTAACTTACAGGACGAATACGATCGTTATAACAATGTAACAAAGGCCGATATTATGAGAGTTTACAACACCTACATTAAAGGTAAGAATTCATCTACTGTAATTATCATGCCTGAACAGAATGAAGAAACAACGGAAGAGGAATCTACGAAAAGAAAATACGTTAGTGTTAATCCAAATGCCGATTTTAAAGCTGGAAAATTAGTAGAAGCAGAGTATAATAGCTTAAAGGTTCGTTCAGTTGCTGATAATTTTGATCGTAGCAAGAAACCCGAAGTGAAAGATTTCAAAAACACAACCATACCGGTAATTGAAAAACAAAAATTATCCAATGGTTTAGAATTATGGTCTACGTATTTCAATGAAACTCCTCGCGTTATTGTTTCTATAGGTATTGAGGGGGGACAATTACTCGAAGATGGTAAGAATTTCCCTTATGGTACTTCGGAAATTACTGCTGATATGATGAATTTCGGAACAGCCTCTAAAACTCCTGCAGAGTTGGAGAAGGAATTCGAAAAGTTAGGCAGTGGCGTAAGTTTTAATAGCGGATCTTCATCTACTAATATTACACTTTCGTGTGAAGCAGATAAATTGGATGCCACTATTGCTTTGTTGCAGGAAATGATGTTTAAACCTCGATGGGATGAAGCTGAATTTAAAAAGCATAAAAAACGTGTTAAACAGGATGCCCAAAATTCACTTAGAAATCGTTCCGCGGGTGCAAATAATGCTTGGAGAAAAGTTGTCTTTGGAGAGAATGTATTTGGCAGAACAGAAACCGAAGCAGATTATGATAAAGTATCATTAGATTTATGCAAGAAATATTATAATAACTATGTGCCGAACCTAACCAAGGTGATAGCTATAGGTCCATTTACTCAGCAACAATTCAAAGAAAAATTTGCCTTTTTAGAATCATGGAAAGCCAATGAGGCAATAAAACCAGCCCTGCCTCAAATTGCACCATCGGTTCAAACACCTCAATTGTTTGGTGTTGACTATCCTGATGCTGATCAAACAGATTTATACATTGGATTTAAATCAATGCCTTATGACGCAACAGGTAATTTTTATAAAAGTAGTATTATGAACTTCGCATTAGCTGGGAACTTCAACTCAAGATTGAATCTCGATATTCGCGAGGATAAAGGATGGACCTATGGCATACGTGGTGGTTTTGCCCCATCGTACAAAAGCTTGGATGGATATTATTCCATTAGTGCTGGAGTGCTGAAACGCGCTACCGATAGTGCTGTAATCGAGGTAATTGATCATGTTTTGCGATACAAAAACAACGGAATGTCAGAAGACGAGTTCAAATTCACTAAAAGTGCTTTGTTAGCATCTGAAGCTCTTGGCTATGAGTCCATTGGTCAAAAAGCTGGTTATCTTGCAAACTTGGCTAGCAGAGGATTAGATGAGAAAGTTGCCAATGAACGCACCAAAATTATTCAAAATATAACGTTAAAAGAATTGAACGATTTGGCTGCTACGCAATTTAAAACCGACCAATTAATGGTTGTGGCGGCAGGTGACCTAGAAGTTATTCAACCTAAACTTGAAGCGTTAGGGATGGGGAAAATGCAAGTTTTGAGTAAAGATGGTAGCGGTAAAATCAAATATTTGAAAGCCGGAAGTACTAAATTACCAATAAAACCTAGTGCAACTACAGGTAAGCCATATACTCAACCACATTTGGCGCCGAACCCAGGAAAATAAAGTTGAAATAGAAATTAAATTAAATCTTACAAAAGGGGTTGCAAGCGATGCTTGACAACCCCTTTTTTTATTGAAAAATGTAAACAATATGTTGGCAACATAGACCAATTTTTCAAAGGTTTTTCTATCTAAAACCCTTAATTTGTAAATCTATAAGATTTAGTGCATGGAAGAACTAAACGAAAACTTAAATACTGGTAGAATCATCCCAATAAATATTGAGGATGAAATGAAAACCGCCTACATCGACTATTCGATGTCGGTTATTGTATCTCGTGCTTTACCGGATGTTAGAGACGGACTAAAACCTGTGCATCGCAGGGTTTTGTATGGTATGGTAGAACTAGGACTTGGTGCAAGTAGACCCTATAAAAAGTCGGCTCGTATCGTTGGGGAAGTATTAGGTAAATATCACCCTCACGGAGATAGCAGTGTTTATGATACAATGGTTCGTATGGCTCAAGACTGGAGTTTACGTTATCCTTTTGTTGACGGTCAAGGTAATTATGGTTCAATTGATGGAGATCCTCCGGCAGCTATGCGTTATACAGAGGCTCGTCTTCGCAGAATTGCGGAGGAAATGATGGTTGACATCGATAAGAATACAGTAGATTTTCGGCCAAATTTTGATGAAAGTTTACAAGAGCCCACGGTAATGCCAGCCAAAATACCAAATTTATTGGTGAATGGTGCATCAGGAATTGCTGTTGGTATGGCTACAAATATGGCACCTCATAATTTATCGGAAGTTTGTGATGGAGTTATAGCGTATATAGAGAATAAGGAAATCACTGCGACCGAATTAATGCAATATGTAAAGGGTCCTGATTTTCCAACGGGTGGAATAATTTATGGTGTTGAGGGCATTAAAGATGCGTTCGAAACTGGACGTGGTAGGGTAGTTATGCGCGGTAAGGCGGAGATTGAAGTTACAAGCACCGGTAAAGAAATGATTATTGTGACTCAAGTTCCTTATCAGGTTTCTCCACCACAGATTATTTTGAAAGCCGTTGATTTAATCCATGAAAAAGTAATTGATGGGATTTCTGCTGTTCGAGATGAAAGTGGAAGACAAGGGATGAGAATTGTATTTGAATTAAAACGTGATGCTATCGCTAACATTGTTTTAAATCAGCTATACAAGTATACACCGTTGCAAAGCAGCTTCTCGGTAAACAATATTGCTCTGGTTAAAGGGAAACCAGAAATGTTAAATCTCAAAGATATGATTCATTATTATGTGGAACATAGGCATGAGATTGTACTTCGTAGAACCAAATATTTATTAGAAGAAGCAAGAAAACGAATTCATATTTTAGAAGGTCTAATTATTGCTTTGGATAATTTAGATGCGGTAATTGCATTAATTAGAAAAAGTAAAACTCCAGAAGAAGCCCGTGATGGATTAATGAGTAATTTCGGATTAAGCGAAATTCAATCCAAGGCAATTCTGGATATGCGTTTACAGCGTTTAACTGGCCTTGAGATTGATAAAATCAGAGAAGAATATAATGAAGTTTTGAAAGAAATTCAGTATTTGGAATCTATTTTGGAAAGTGAAGATATGCGAATGGGCATTATCAAATCCGAAGTTAATGAGGTTAAAGATAAGTACGGAGATAAACGTCGGACAGATATAGTATTTAACGCTGAAGAGATTAACATTGAGGATTTGATTCCCGATGAAGATGTGGTAATTACTATATCGCATATGGGCTATATAAAGAGAACTGCGTTGGCTGAGTACAAAGAACAGAATCGCGGAGGAAAAGGTCTTAAAGGCGTTGCGCATCGGGATGAAGACTTTGTAGAACATTTATTTGTTGCTACGGCGCATAATTACTTGTTATTATTTACGGAGCAGGGTAGATGTTTTTGGTTGAAGGTGTATGAAATCCCAGAAGGTGGAAAGAATACTAAAGGAAGACCCATACAAAATTTAATTAATTTACCTCCTGATGATAAGGTTAAAGCATATTTAAATGTTAAAAACCTGAAAGACGAAGATTATTTAAACAATAATTCCATCATCATGGTTACCAAACGAGGTGTTGTGAAGAAAACTTCTTTGGAAGCTTATTCAAGACCACGGGCAAATGGAATTAATGCGATAACTGTTAGGGATGGCGATGAATTGTTACAAGCTTGTTTAACCGATGGGCAAAGCGAGGTATTAATTGCCAAGAAACTGGGTAAAGCAATTCGATTCCCTGAAAAAACCGTCAGACCCATGGGCAGGACAGCAGCAGGGGTAAAAGGTGTAACACTTGAATCCGATGAAGACGAGGTAATTGGCATGGTTTGTGTAAATCCTTCGTCAAGTGACACCACAATTCTTGTTCTCAGTGAAAAAGGTTATGGAAAGCGCACCGACGTGGATGATTATAGAATCACCGGTAGGGGCGGTAAAGGTGTGAAAACCATTTCAATAACTGAAAAAACAGGGAATTTGGTAGGTATCTTATCGGTTACAGAAGAGGATGGCTTGATGATTATCTGCAAAAGCGGCATGACCATCAGAACGGCGATTGATAAGTTAAGAATTATGGGCAGAGCCACGCAAGGGGTTCGACTCATTAACTTAAAAGAAAAAGATTCAATTGCTGGATTGGCCAAGACTCCTAGGGAAGAGGAAGAAGAGGAAATAGTAACTGAAGGAGATATCATTGTGGATGTACCTACAGAAAACACTGAATCGGAAAACACAAATGAAACCAATGAATAATATGAAAAAATTGGGTAAATTATCCTTAGGATTAGCTTTAGCAGTAGGAATTATTGGTAGCTCATCCGCTCAAATGCAAGCTGTTAACTCAGCGGAGTATTCATTATTTAGCAATTCTTTAGACGAATTAATTAGCGCTAAAGAACAGATCGACAAGGCTGCTGTTAACGCTAAAACCTCTCAATTGCCAAAAATGTTTGTGATAAAAAGTATGGTCTATAGCAGATTGTATGAAAATCGCAATCAAGAAGTACTTAAACCTTATGCGACTAAAGCAGGTTATACTTCCGGTGATGCTATGTTGCAATTTATTAATAGTGCCGCACCTAAAAAAGCAGACATAGTTGAAACAGCTAAAGGAGAGATGGGTAAAACCTTTATTGCAGTTTTAAATGAATCTGGTGAATTATGGGAAAGTAAAGATTTTAATACTATCGGTACATATTACCAACTTTTATTGCCATTGTACGATAATCTTGATACCGCTACTTTAAGTTTATTAAGAAACAATAAAATTGAACGACCCTTTATTGTTGATCGTTTAGTTTATTGTGCATTAAATAATAAAGATAAAAATGCTGGCATGCAGTTAATCAAAGATTTAGTTGCAAAAGGCAATACATCTCCAAGTTTAGTGGAGGCTCTTTCCAATAATTATTTATTAAACGGAGATACTTTAACCGCAGAAAAAACAGTGAGAGAAGCTGTCGATAAATCAGGTAATGCTCAGGAATATTTTCAATTGCTGATGAATTTTTACATAAAAACACGCCAAGAAGTTAAATTGATGACTGATGTAAGTAAGCAAATTGAACTGGATCCAAGTAATAGCAATTTGTATTACACTCGAGGATATTTAAATGAACTTAGCAATAACGGTAAAAAGGCCATTGAAGATTACAAAAAAGCGGTAGAAATAGATCCCGCTAACTTTAATGCGAATTTCAACCTTGGGCTAATGATTATGAAGGTTGAAGGCAAAGAATTGTATGAGAAAAAAGCTGCTGCAACAGGAGCGAAGAAAAAATTGGTTGAAGAGGAGATTAAAATGACTTTTGGAAATGCAAAAAAATACTTGGAAGTTGCTTTAAGTAATACCGAGTATTCCTTGAGCGATCAGGTTAACATATGTAAAGGCCTGAAAACAGCGTGCTTAGAGATGTTGGATAACGATTGTGCGAAACGGTATGCAGATTTACAGAAGTCGTTGGAAGAGGAATTGGCTGCTGGAGGAAAGTGAAATTAGGAGACAATATAATTGTATAAGAAGAAAGAGCATCGGGCAATGATGCTCTTTTCTTTTATTTACCAATTTAACATAATGTAAATTATAAAACAGATATTCAAGGATATTGTGACCATGCTGCAATGCATACTAATAATCATATCGTAAGAAATTATATCCAATCATATTCTCTCTTAGTCATTGTGTTATTGTTGCACAGCTACATTCACAAAACCTTAATTAATACTCAGAATCCTAAAATACTATTCAACGTCACCTAGGTGATTCCCAATCTCCAGGCTGCTATTACATTGTTTACTTGTACCAATTCAAACGAGATCACTTAAGTAATCAATGAGATAATTAGATATTAATAGAAACTTGCATTATTGCTATCAAGGTAATACCGAAAAAATAATCTTGGATTTACTTAGACAATTATTCCACTCATCATTAATAGATATAAGGTAAACACCTTCACTTATATTTAGTCCTCTTAAATCTATCGACTGTAAACCGGTTAATAGTTGTTTTGTCGCTATTTTTTCACCGGTAGCTCTGTAAATTAACAAAGTTGTGTTACGGTTTAGACCATCTATATTCAATAAGCCATCTGTTACGGTAGGAAAAATGGATATATTATTTGATTTTTCATGTTTTAGCGCTTGTAAAGAATTGAAATTTAGAATATTGCTGGAATCACTATTGCAACCATTTTCTGTATAAACGCATCGATAGCTTCCATTGCTTTTTGCTTTGATGATTCTTCCTCGGTCTACTTCTATTCCGTTTTTAAACCATACATAATCACCGGAGCCTACATTTTCTGCAGTTAGCGTATCCATAAAACGAGTAATGGCTAAATTTTTTACGCCATAGATTGATTTAATTGTATCGGAAACTGTGACAAGTTTAGGGCTAACACAATATTGTGAACTAGAAATTATCGCTTGATACTTATCCAACATATTGGGTTTCAAACCCCATAAACTAATTGTATTTGCTGCCGAGATTGTCGCGTTATTCTTTTTCCAGCTATAACTTAAAGAATCTTTATTCAGTATTGAATCGGCATTAAGGTAAATGGTTAATGAGAACGTATCATTTACACAATATATACCTTTACTACTTATCAGATTAGCAGAAAATGTAATTGAGTCTGATACTTCGATAAAATCTATTTTGGTTAACACATCCGAACCCAAGGTATTAGTAGCTTCTAAGGAAATTTCATATTTACCCCCTCGAGTGAATTGAATCTTTGGATTTTGTGAAGTACTACTTGTTCCGCTTCGAAAAACAACTCCAGAATCTGGTACAACTTTCCATTTCCAAGAAGTTGGAGCATTTAACGTTGAATCCTTCAATGATACTATTTCAGTCGCACAAACTTTCTGCTTATCCGAACCAAATACTACGATAAGTGATTCTTTACTCCATGCATCAGAAGTGAATACCCCTCTCCCATGTGTAACGGCCATTATTGTTCGATCATTATTCCTATATCTTAATGCCATTGTTTTAACTGGCCCCATACCCATATTATAAGGGGTCCAAGTAACCGTAGTCGCATAGATATTAGAGGTTCCGTAAATGCCTAATTCTGTAGCAATTAACGCTTCACCGAGCTTATTAGGGTTAACTAAAATGGACCAAACCGGCATATTGGGTAAGTTTCCATCTTTTACAATCCAATTTTTACCGCCATCTGGCGAAAAATAGATATTCGAAACCCCATAATTTGACAATGTAACAAAGATGGAATCCGACTCATTGTGTCGGAAAATCCCGCTAATATTTCCTGCCCCAATAGTACCCGTAATATTCGTGAACGATGGGGTTGTTAACGAAGCATCATTAGTGACAACAACTTTACCCGCATCTGTGCCTATGTAAATCATCGGTTTACCTGAAGACGATTTTGAAGCAAAAAATGCAGATGCATTACCTAGCGATGTGGCTCCAAATGTAATGGTCACCGCGGCCGAGGATAAATTCCCCAATTTATTGCGGTAAATTGTCCCGGCACCTTTACCAGTAAATAACAAATCATTCAAAGGATCTAAAACAGCAGGATTGATAAACTTACCCGTTGTTCCATCATCGATTAGTTTCGTAAAACTCGACCATGCGTTGGTAGTTCCGAAAAATTGATTGTAAACATAGGAGGCGACTTGTTTATTGTCGTTTAGCGATGAAATAAAACAATATCCACCATCACCTCCTGTAATTTGCCTTTTATCGTTTAATCCAGATGATACAAACGCATGAGTCCCGTTATCCTGTGCACCAGCCATCATAAAGTTGGACCCTTTGGTTTGAGAAATATCGCCCCAGTAAAATTGAGTAATCAATAATTCATTGTTTCTTTCAACCAAACAATTGGAATTTGTTGTTGGATTATTATTAATATCTGCAGAATAAAACACCCCACCATCGCAACCAACAAGGAGCCTTTTACCGTCAGAATTAAACTTCAAGTCGTGAATATCGGCATGAACATAACTACAATTCAATTTATCTAAACCCGGATTATTACTCCATTTGCTGGCTTGCCCCCAACTACTACCACCATTTGCGCTATAAAACATATCGATAGCTCCACACACCAAAATATTGGAATCTTTGGGACTTACGGTTATAATCCAATCGTACCATGCTTGGTTACGAGAAAAATCTGTTTTAGCGATTCCATTGTCTGCATCACGTGGCTTGGTCATTTTTTGCCATGTGGCACCCCTATCCAATGATTTTACCAATGTATCCGCTTTCCCCGATTTTTCAATCATAGCATACACCGCTAAATGATTCGGTGATACGCCCAATTCCACTCTGGAAGTTGATCCACCGGTATAGGTATAAGCAACAGAAAATGTAGACCCATTATCGGAATATAGAACTCTCCCACCACCCTTGTCCGTTGTGCCTGTTGCAGAATTTTGTCTTGTTCCAACCCACAACCGATTATATGCATCTATTTCAAAATCGGCGGGTGCATAATTGAACGATTGTCCGGTAGGCCGAATATTTAAATTGGTAAAACTACTACCGCCGTTTGTGCTTCTATAAATACCAGTTGATGTTGCACCACCGTGCCATGAACCAGCAAACCACAAAACGTCAACCGCAGCATAAACCACAGATTTACCCGCTTCATTTCGAACAACTAAGTCATTCACATAATAGTAACTTGCGGTATTGGCTAAATGTTGAAACGTTCTACCTGAATCAGTACTTTTAAAAATCCCATAACCTCTTGAACTTGAGGATGTTGTACCCCAACCTTCCCCAGTACCTACATACATGGTACCCGGTTCGTTTGGATCGAATGCGATGGACGTTACTGTAATATTTGCCCATAAATCAGAAACCGAAACCCATTTACTGGTACTGGATGTTATATCATTATTATACCATAAACCACCTGTTACAGCACCTGCCCATACTTTTTTTCCTGTACTTACGGTTGGGTCAAATTCTACACATCTACTGCGACCTGCCAAATTATTTGGTCCACGTCTCTCCCATTGTGTTTTAGTGCCACCCGGTTGAGCTCTCTGGGTAACCGACTTTGAATTAAGCCTAACCATTTCTGGAAATAACTCTTCGGGGGTTGGTTTGCCTAATTTTGGATCCATAGTGGCTACATATTCCTGTATCCACCACCCCAATGGTGTTTCTTCTTCTTTCCTTGGCGCAGTTAACTGGATGGATGGCTTCGAAAAACTTTTACTTAGTTTTCTTTCGGTTTTCCGAACAACTTTATGGTAACTCTGATTTTTTTGCGTTTGACCTAAAACGTAAGAGTCACCAAGAAATAAAAAAAGAATTGTAAAAAATATAGTCCGATTCTGGTAGGAATTTCTCATCCTAACAAAAATCGTTATTCTACCCAAGATTTCCAATAGTTTGGATCCTCAACATTCATGGCCTCTTGAGTAATCATCAATGGATAGAACGGGTCAATCATAACCGCTAATTCTTTAGTTTCTTTGGCTCCAATACTTTTTTCAACGGTTCCTGGATGTGGTCCGTGTGGAATTCCCTTTGGATGCAACGTAATCATACCACGTTCAACATGTTTGCGAGACATAAAATCACCATCCACATAATATAAAATCTCATCGCTATCAACATTTGAATGGTTGTATGGTGCCGGAATGGATTGTGGATGATAATCATACATTCTAGGAACGAAGCTACAAATTACAAAATTCCTACCTTCAAAGGTTTGATGAATTGGCGGAGGCATATGCAATCGACCCGTAATCGGCTCGAAATTATGAATACTAAAACCAAAAGGATATAAGTATCCGTCCCATCCTATTGCATCAAAGGGATGTGTTGCATAGGTGTAAGGCCATAGCATGCCTTGTTTTTTTATGTAAACCAAATAATCTCCATGTTGATCATTGGTTTTTAAATTAACCGGTAATTTGATATCCCGCTCACAATAAGGGGAATGTTCCATTAATTGCCCTACCGAGTTTTGGTATCTCTTTGGAGGATAGATTGGACTGGGAGATTCTACTACTAACATCCGATTATCCGGTGTGTTAAAATGAAGTTGATAGATTGTTCCTCGAGGAATAACTAAATAATCACCGTATTCGAAATTAATCTCCCCATACAATGTTAGTAATTTACCAGATCCTTCGTGGATAAAAAGTACTTCATCAGCATCGGCATTTTTAAAAAAATACTTCGTTGTACTTTCTTTTGGGGCCGCAACACCAATATGTATATCGCTGTTAAACAATAGAGTTTTTCTGCTTTCGATATAATCGCCATAAGCGGGTGTATCAAAGGTTACAAAACTCCGATGTTGCATGTTTTTCTCCAAAGCAGCTTTGGGTGAAACATCAATAGGCGCTCCCATTGCTTTAACCAAAGTTGGCGGATGACAGTGATACACTAATGAATATACACTACTAAATCCTTCTGTGGATACCAATTCTTCCGAATATAAACTTCCGTCTGGCTTCCTAAATTGCGTGTGTCTTTTGGTTGGAATTTCTCCCGATTTATGATAAAAAGGCATGTTTGTTTATCGGTCTAATTTACTGCGAAATAAATAAAAAAACTTATTACCTCTAAATTGATTTCATCATAGTATAGAATTATAATGCTTATAGTAAATTTGAGACTGTGAAGAGAAAAGAATTTATAAAGAAAACAAGTATAGTTTCTGCAGGGATAGTTTTGTTAGACGATGCACTGGCAGCCTTGAAATCACTTGAATCAGAGAGTAAAAAGATCAAGAATATCAATCCATTAGCTACTCAAAATACCATTGTTGTTTTGTTGGGAGGTGGCCATCGTTGGGAAACTGAAAGTACCGGAATTAAAAACTCTATATATCAGTCGTTTACACGTTCTGTCATGCCAAATTTATTCCAACCAAGTCAAATTGGAATCAGGGATATTGAAGGTCAATTGAAACAAACATTAAATCAAAAGATCTTATCTTCTCCTTTAGAATCTACAGGAAAATTTATTCTAAGGCAATCTGAGCAAATTAACCATTGTGATGCGGTACTAAGTATTCTTGGACTTAATAGTCAAAATACGATTACTAATACAAATGGAGTTTTCACAGTTTCTGAAACGTCCGAGTTTTTTAATCAGTGGATTGCAAAAGCAAAAAGAAAGGAAAAATTATATTATCATCACGACTTAGCGGGTAACAGCAGAAAAATACGCGGAACTAATGAACAAGTTGATAATTCCATTAAACAAATACTTATACAAAACGTTTCCAATCAACGTATTATCGCAGATAGTACGTTATCCGAACCGTTGCCCATGTTTAAAGATGCTTTGGGATTTATACAAGAATTTAAACCTAAATTCTCAGTATTACATCCAAGACTTTTGGATGTTGCTCATTCCGATTTCAAACAATCCCTAATAAATATGAATCGTTTGGATTACTCTATTGCTTGGCTTTACTCTCAATTACAAACATTAAACCCCTCCTTTGCACTTAATACCAATTGGATAATTTTACCTGATCATGGCAGAGATTACAAGCCTAATGGTAGGAATGATAAGTTCGGTTCTTTTGATCATAAAACCTCTGATTCAAAAAACACTTGGATGCTTGTAAATGGACCAAAAATTAAAGCAGCATCGGGAATTCAAGATCTTCTGCCATTTATATCTAAATCTGAAAACCGAAAGCAATACTTCTCTAACGAAGACGTATTCAAAACAATCGCTTCGCTTACTAAATAAGTGAATTTTCGATTATGTTAATATCTCAAGACATTGATTTGAAGCAGTTTTCAACTCAAATCTATTATCAGGATTGGGCGGCGTATTTAGACTACTTATTGAGAGAAACCTACCTAGAAAGAGCCCAAAGTTTCGATAAAGACACATTGTATTTACAATTTGCAAAAAAGAATTTTCGCAGGTGTATTGAAATCAAAATTATTGATGGTTATCTTCTGATTTTCAATTCATTAAAAGACTTGTCTTCAACAAACACAAAGAAAGGTCAATTACAATTTAAAGAATTAGAAAATGCAAAGATTTCCAATGTAAGTGCGATAGACAATGATAGGCTGTTTTTTTTTAATTTCAGCGATTCTAAACGCTTATGGATTAAAGGGTTTGGAAAATTTAGTAATGTTTTATTACAAGAATTCGACAAGGATGCTGACGCTTGGCATCCCACACCAACGAATATATTTAGATTGGGAAATAAATCCGACTGGGAATTCCACTTACATGAAATATATCCAGCCACAGCTTCAATTATTACTGAACAACAGTTAATTGAACGTATAGAACATTGGGAGTCAAAAAGCTTAACTGCTTTCAGAGAATATATCTTTCAGACGCAAAAACATCAAAAGCTTCGAAAGACCGAGCAACGACTGCAGCATTTAAATAGGATACTAAAAGATTCTATAAGTCGTTTAGAAAATTTAAAACTAAAACGAAGTAATAAAGAAATTGGTGATTTAATTCTCGCACATGCCCATTCCCTTAGACCCGGAATAAGCAAAGCTCTTGTAACTGATTACTATACGCAACAACGAATATGGTTAAAATTAAATCCTGATTTGTCAGCTGCCGATAATGCTAAAAAATACTACGGCAAGGCTAAAAATGAAGTAATTGAAAATCAAAAACTTAAAGAGAATATTGAAACAACCAAAACCTCTATAAAGCTACTCGAAGCAGAATACTCCAAAATATTAGAAATCAATAATTTAAAAGATTTAAAACCCTTCAAAAAAGAGGATGTTCTTAAAAAAACCGATACGTTACCCTACAAAGAATTAACGATACAGGGGTATACTCTTTGGGTTGGAAAGAATGCAAAGTCGAATGATGAATTGTTACGCCTATCGTCAAAAAACGATTTATGGCTACATGCAAAGGATTTTACAGGCTCACATGTTATAATCCGAAAACGAGGAATTGAATACCCTAAGGAGATTGTTGAGATAGCTGCAAAATTAGCGGCTACTAATAGCAAAGCAAAAACTCAATCGGTTGTACCGGTTATATTCACTTTAAGGAAATTCGTAACAAAAGTTAAAGGAGGACTTCCTGGACAAGTAAACATCCAAAAGGAATCCATTATTGATGTTTTTTTGTAATTACAACATCTAGTAGATGTTAAGAGAAAGACATCATTATTTGTCAGAACTACTACTTAGTGTGTTTCCAACGTCTGTGACTCCATAACCAAGCGAATGGTTGAGCTTCTATTTCCCGTTGCGTAAATTGGGCTATTTGTTGTGTTATAAATCCCTCTTCTGTTTCTGCAGGATTTAGACATAATGGGACGGTTGTAGCTTGGTAATGGCCGCGTTTTACTTTGAAGCTACTAAGATAATATACTGGCCAATTGAATTTCTTTGCAATTTTTTCTGTACCCCACATAAAGGCCGTTTCAACTCCGAAGAAATCAACCCAAGCGGCTGAATTTCCTGCGCTTGGATTTTGATCTCCAATAAAGGCATTACAGGTGACATAGTCTTTATTGGAGGCGAAAACTCTCAATGACTGTTCCATTGGAATTGGGCTTGCTCCAAACTTGCTTCTTATTTTGAACATTAGGAAATCGAACCCTGGATTGCTAAGTGTTTTGTAAATACATTGAATTTGTTGTTTGCATGACAATTGAGACATTAAACAGATCCACTCCCAATTCCCACAATGACTCATCACAATAATACTACTTTGTTTATTTTGATTGAGTTCATCGTAAATATGCTGATCGATATTCACCATTCGCTTCCTCATCGAGTAGGCAGAAATCGATAACCCTTTTATAGTTTCCACAAATAAATCACCCAAGTGTTTGTAAAATTGAAATTCTATTTGTCGTAACTCTTGTAAGGACTTATGGGGGAAACAACGAGACAGGTTTTCACGAACAACGCTAACCCTATAACGCAGAATCCGGTACAGTAAAAAGGACAGTAAATCTGAAATCCCATACAGTAAAAAGAATGGCAGAACAGAAATAAGCTTCATCCAAGGCCAAATTAAAATAGTAAAAATAACCCCTGGACTACTTACTGCATGTCGCTTCATAAACAAAAGAATATCAATTAAATAAAGACGCTACTTCTACAAGTAGTAGAATGTTTGACCTGACTGTAGAACAGAAACGGACTTCAGCATAAGTTGAACGCAGCTTTCCACATCCTCTTCATGAACCATTTCAACAGTAGTATGCATATATTTCAGAGGAAGGGAAATAAGCGCAGAAGCGACTCCCATACCGGAATAAGCAAAAGAATCTGTATCGGTACCGGTACTTCTACTAACTGCATTTCGCTGAATATTTATTTCATTGTCTTTTGCAATACCAATAATCCATTGCAATAAGTTATTTTGAACAGCAGGACCATAGGTAACAACAGCGCCTTTACCAGACTTACAATCACCTTGGATTTTTTTATTGTACAGCGGCGAGCATGTATCATGGGTTACATCTGTAACAATGGCAATATCGGGCTGTAATCTTCTCGAAATCATTTCAGCGCCTCTTAATCCAATTTCCTCTTGTACACTATTGACAACGTACAATGTAAATGGAAGGCTGATATTTTGCTCTTTTAAATGTCTTGCGACCTCAGCAATCATAAACCCTCCCATCCTATTATCCAAGGCTCTTCCTACAATATATTTTTCATTCAGCCAAAACACATCCGCTTCAAATACGGCAACTGAACCTACATGAACACCCAAAGCTTCCACATCCGCTTTTGAAGAAGCGCCAATATCAATAAATATATTTTCTTGCTTCGTTTCTGGATTCTTATCTCCCCTCACGTGTATTGCAGGCCATCCAAATATTCCTTTAACGATATTTCCGTTTTCGCAGTGAATATTGCAACGCATAGAAGGCGCTATTTGAAAATCACTGCCGCCGTTTCTAATTACGTAGATGTAGCCGTCGTCTGAAATGTAATTTACAAACCACGAAATTTCATCGGCATGTGCTTCCAATACAACCTTGTAATCTTTTCCAGGATTAATAACACCCACGGCCGTACCATAGGTATCTACGAAAGATTCATCAATGTATGGACGCAAGTACTCTAACCATATTTGCTGCCCAGAATGTTCAAATCCAGTGGGTGAAACATTATTCAAATATTTTTCTAGAAACTGTCTTGATTCTTTTCTCATGATATCTCAAATTTAGTTATTGAAACGCAGGACCAAAAAAAACTAAACATAATAATTATCCCAAATTAATCAACTAAATTCAATTTTGGTGATTTTTGAAAATCATTTACCAATATCAATTCCAAGGAATTCAATCAATTACAATGCAAAACAAAATGTAACAACAAAAATATTCATGTTTTTTTACAATTTTACCTTGTTTTCATCAAGCCGATTATTATCTTTGCACTCCCGTTCACAACGAAAGAAATAAAATCAAACGTTGTTGTTTTATTGGAAGTTTAGCTCAGTTGGTTCAGAGCATCTGCCTTACAAGCAGAGGGTCGGGGGTTCGAATCCCTCAACTTCCACATCAGGCCTCTCATTTTTGAGAGGCTTTTTTTATTTTTAACTCCACCCTAGTTTATTATCAAGGATTTGATCGAAATATTTTAAAAAAGTGGCCAATGAGCCATTAAAGAAAAAAACCGAAAAGCAATGTAGTTAACATTGAATTCGACAAAGAATCCAATCCCAATTAGTATCACTAAACTACGTGTATGGCTAATCGTCAATATTCGCAATTCGCACTAATTTTGCCAGATTCAATACCGCAATTTTCTTACCATCTAATTGCAGTACTCCTTCATTTTTAAGTTCACTCAGCAATCGAATGGTGGTTTCAGTAGCCGTTCCAACAATATTGGCTAATTCTTCTCGGGTTATTTTCAAATCGATTGTTTTTCCATCAACTTCAAACCCATAAGTTTCTTTAATAAACAATAACGCTTCCGCTAATCGCTCTCTAACAGGTTTTTGCGCCAAGTGTGTAATACTCGTTTCGGCCTTCCTCAAATCATCGCTGAGCAATTTCATAATCTCCATACTTAACACCCCGTCTTTTTGCAAAACTCCCATAAACAACTCTTTGGGAATAAAACATATACCAGAGTCTTCCATTACAACTGCAGAAGCACTGTACCTATCGCCACTCAATAGTGCTCGATAGCCCATCAAATCGCCTGGTTTAATCAACCTTAATATCTGCTCTTTCCCATCCTCACCCAGCTTAACTAATTTAATCTTTCCTCGATTTACGCAATAAATCCCTAAAGGCCTTGCTCCTTCGTGGAAAATCACTTGCCCTTTTTTATAAGGCGTGCAGACTTTCTCGTCGTTGATACTATCAACGGTGTCATTTTCAACACGACAAAATACCGAAGTAAATCGCTTTTTACAATTTTGACAATCAACGGGCTCGTGTAAGAAAGACATCTTAAATAGTTATCAGTAGTAACCAAAATTAGCGAGAATTATACAAAATCCATCAAAGAATATTCAAAAACTCCACAAAAAATTATTTGGAGATGTTTATACTTCTCATTAATGAGGTGTACAACAATTCTCTTGGGGATTTGCACTACCAAAATCTGGAGATATCAATGGTATACCGATACCTGCCCCCCTTAACAAGAAAATGACCGCCATTATTAATAACCACCAATTGGTAATTAAAGAGAATAAACGCGACATTTTCATTTTCAATGGTAACGAGATCAAAGAAACTATCATCATCATTGGTATTGTTGAAATTCCAAAACCAAGCATAAATACAGAAGCACTTAATGTGTACCCTGTACTTAGGGAAGCAATTAAAGCAGAATAAACCAAACCACATGGAAGCAATCCATTGATTAATCCTCCTAAAATCATGGATACAGAATTATCCGCAGTAAGCAAATTGGGCAACTCATTTAAAAACTTGAAATTCAATAACTGGATAGACATTATTGAAAATTGCAACTTGCTAAAAACCCAAGCCAATAAAAACAATAATCCAATACCCAAACTAAATTGCTGTTGATAGGGTCGAATATCAACCCATTGAAAGATCAAACCAACGAAAATACCGAGTAAACTATAGGCAATCGCCCGACTTGTGTGATACAATATCGCAGAGAGCCATGGATTTCGTTTCCCAGTTCCGACCATTAAAGCCAATGGACCGCACATACCCAAACAGTGCAAACTACCGGGAAGTCCTATGGCAAAACCTAATACAAATGCCTGTAGCACAATTATCTAATTACATGTTTGTAGGCAACCTCTGAGTAGTATTTATCTTGATTTATCATCCACGATACTTTTAAGATATATACCGCAGGGTTTAAAACAGACAAATCAACCTTAATAATAGAATCCTTTACTGATTCAATTGATTTAATCGCAATTTTAGTATCTAATTTTTTAGCTGTTGGGCAGTAAGCAAAAATCCCCCCAGAAAACGGTTGATTTCTTTTTACAGGAATTACAATACCATGAAAGACTTTAGAATGTTCAATTTTTGGAATCATTCCATGAGCGTTTGCATTATTCTCAGCTTCTAACTGTGTTGTAAACTCTTTTTCTCGCTGATAATAATCTAAATCAACTACTTCAAAGGTTTCTTGAGTACTTCGATAAACTAAATACCCCATACCTAAGACAAAAATGACATATACTATAACTATACTTTTACCCCAATTCATTGATTTATTTATTTAATGGTGATATAAATGATGTCTCTGATGTTTCGATAACTTGAGTTCCGTTCAATAACACTAAATGAACTTGACTTTTTCTCTCGTGCAACTTTGACGGATTTATCACTACGAAAAATGTATATTTTACAGCCTGTCCAACAGGTGAACTCAACCGACCATTTAGCCCAACCCATTCAATTCGAGCCCCTTTAGGACGTTTTATTTCAAGTGAGAGATTATCAAAGTCACTATGACTTTTATTCAATAACATCACATTGTAGATGTTGGAAATTTCGCCGTTGGGTCGTTTTGAATATATCTGACCACTCACCTTTCTGACTTCCATATCTACGGTGTTCCTGGTGGATAAGATAGCAACCCAAATACCCAATAGAACAATTAGCACTGCGATATAGGCTTTCAATCTGGAAGTAATGATAAACGGTTGATTTTCTTTAATGGTGGATTCAGAAGCATATTTTACTAAACCCCTTGGCTTGTTAAGGTTATCCATAATTGAATCGCAAGCATCAATGCAAGCGGTACAATTAGTACATTCTAATTGCGTACCATTTCTGATATCGATACCCGTTGGGCAAACTCTCACGCATAATCCGCAGTCTACACAATCACCCACAGAAGAGTTAGAGGCTTTTTTTATGTGTTTACCTCTTGGTTCTCCTCTAACGTAATCGTAGGCAACCAAAACAGAATGCTTATCCAACAACACACCCTGCAGTCTACCATAAGGACAAACAATTGTACAAACTTGTTCTCTGAACCATAAATAAACAAAAAAGAACACCATCGAAAAGACAATCATCGCTAAAAGCCCTTTAATGTGGGTGCCTACTGGGTCTGTAATAATTCCAAACAGGGCATCCGATCCAATAATGTACGCTAAAAATGTATTACCAATTAAAAATGAAACTGCAAAAAACACAATAGTCTTTAAACCTTTTTTTCTAGTTTTCTCCCAATTCCATGGCATAGCATTCAATTTTATCTGCTTGTTAGCATCTCCCTCAATCCAATATTCAATTCTCCTGAAAACCAATTCCATAAACACTGTTTGTGGACACGCCCAACCACAAAATAATCGACCAAAGGCAACAGTAAACACGATAATAAAAACGATGAAAAGTATCATCGTAATTCCGAAAAGATAGAAATCTTGACTCCAGAAAACGAAACCAAAAATCACGAATTTCCGTTCAATAATATTAAATAAAAAATAAGGCTCGCCTTGTAATTTCACTAAGGGAAAGCCAAAAAATAATACTAAATATAGAATAGACAAACAACTTCGAGCATTGTAAAACCGACCGGAAGGTTTATAAGCAAATACCCATTTTCGTTTGCCACTTTCATCGATGGTTGAGACCCGATCTCTAAAAGATTCGCTGTCCGAAGCATTCATAATCAAATGATATTATAATGTTATCGCACGATAGTATCTGCCCTCTTTGCTCCTGCATCATCAAACAAGTCTCCTTTCGGTGGTTGTCCGCCAACAACAGGTTCTTTGATACTTTTTATATAGGTTGCAACTTGAGCAATTTGTTTGTTAGACAATACATTACTCCACGCTATCATTCCTTTTTCAACTACTCCATATCGAATTGTTTTAAATACATTTTTTATATCGCCGCCATGGATCCAATATTTATCGGTGAGGTTTGGTCCGGAGTTAGGCATCCCCCCTGCATTATCGGCATGACATGCTTTACAATTGGATTCAAATATTGACCTGCCCTCTTGAATCATGATTGCATCTTCTTCGTATTCAATAGAATTCTCGTCAACTCGATCACCTTTTTTCGCAAGAGCGGCATTTAATTCAATTTCAGACTTCCTAAGATCGTTTTGTAATTCTTCGTAAGACAAAGGAGCCGTACAACTGATATGATATCTCCATAAATATATTCCCGAGAAGATGATGGTAATATAAAAGCCATACAACCACCAAGGGGGCAAAGCGTTATCTAGCTCTTTGATACCGTCATAGTTATGATCCAGTTGTACATCTTTTTCTTTTTCGAAGGATACCGATTTATTAAACCAATCCCACCAAGCATTGGTTTTTGGTTTGATTGCCTTTTGCTTTGTTGGTAATACTATCACTTTCAACCAATAGGCGAAATACAATATGATTAGTAATTCAATAAAAATAATGGACAATAATATCAAATTCAAGGCTTCACTAGACAGGTGCCAATGCATATCGGACTGACTAGATTGAGCTTGCAACGCTCCAGCAACAACTATGGCTCCCATTATAGATATAGATTTTTTAGCTTTTATTTTAAAAATAGCCACTTTACCAACCAAGAGTCCCAAAATAATGGCAACGATTCCTAATGCTACGGCTGTAAGCATCAATAGCCAAGATACATTTTGATTAGAACCTATTGATTTTGCCAAGTTTTCTATCATTGTTAATGAATCCACTTGGGCATTCAACAACATAGGATACACCAACAAAACCATCATATAGTATTTTTTTAAATTATTGATTTTCATATTTTTAATCATTGTTATTTAAAGGAATATTTTTGGCTTTATCCAAATAAGATTTACTTGTTTTAAAGGTTAAAAACAATACCAGTCCAAACACAAGTACAAAGAGTATCAATGAGACCATTGGATAAACTTGTACGCCGGAAATCGTCTTCAAATAATTAATAAACTTCATAGTGTTAAAATTTAATGCGTTGGAACACTACCTACAGGAGCTGCCTTAATATCGGTGCCTATTCTTTGTAAGTATGCAATCAAGGCTACCATTTTCGTGTAGGTAAGGTCTTTTACCCCTTCCAATTCCATGGTTTGTTTTACCAAATCACTCTTCATGAGATCGGTAGTTATTTCTTTGGCCTGTTTATCCAGATCCTGATTTGCCCTGTTATGATATCCTTTTTCATAAGGCACACCTAACGTTTGCATTGCTTTAATCATCTTTGGTGTACGCATGATGTCAATTCCTGTGGTTAACAGGAATGGATATCTTGGCATAATAGATCCATCGGAAATTACAGATGGTTCATACATGTGATTAAAATGCCAGTCGTTACTATACTTCTTACCAACTCGGGCCAAATCCGGACCTGTTCTTTTACTACCCCATTGGAAAGGATGATCATAAATAAATTCACCTGATTTAGAATATTCGCCGTATCGCGCTACTTCGTCTCTGAATGGTCTCACCATTTGAGAGTGGCATGTATAACAACCCTCACTGATGTAAATATCACGACCATGTAATTCCAACGGAGAATAAGGCTTCACGGAAGTAATGGTTGGAATATTCTCTTTTATTAAAAATGTTGGAACCATTTCAATCACACCGCCAATTGCCACAGCAATTAAACTTAACACCAATAATTGTATTGGTTTACGTTCTATCCAACGATGCCAATGTTCTCCCTGGTGACTTTCAATTTTCACCAATGCAGGCGCTTCTGCTGCTTCCTCTTCCATGAAATTCCCTAGGGCTGCGGTTTTCCAAAGATTGATAACCATTAAAATCCCTCCTATTAAATACAATAAGCCACCTACAGACCTCATTTTATACATCGGCGCAATCATATCTACCGTTTGTAGAAAGGTGTATTGTAATTGACCTTCATCGGTAAATGTTTTCCAGTTTAAACTCTGGGTAAACCCTGCCCAATACATGGGAACTGCATAAAATATAATTCCTAACGTTCCTAACCAAAAATGTGCATTGGCCAATGAATTCGACCACAATTTGGTTCCAAACATCTTAGGTATCAACCAATACAATACGGCAAACGTCAAAAAACCATTCCAACCTAATGCGCCAACATGCACGTGTGCAATAGTCCAATCGGTGAAATGCGATATAGCATTAACATTTTTCAGACTCAACAATGGCCCTTCAAAGGTTGCCATACCATAAGCAGTAATAGCCACTACCATAAATTTCAACACTACACTATCACGCACTTTATCCCATGCTCCTCTTAGGGTAAGTAGACCATTAATCATCCCACCCCAAGATGGTGCAATTAGCATTACAGAAAATACGGTACCTAAACTCTGGGCCCAGTCAGGTAGCGCCGTATATAATAAGTGGTGAGGACCTGCCCATATGTAAATAAAGATTAATGCCCAAAAGTGAATGATTGACAATCGATAGGAATAGACAGGTCTTTCCGCTGCTTTAGGTAAGAAATAATACATTAACCCTAAATAAGGAGTAGTGAGAAAGAAAGCTACTGCGTTGTGTCCATACCACCATTGTACTAAAGCATCTTGCACACCTGCATACCAACTATAACTCTTCATAAAAGTGACAGGGATTTCAACGCTGTTTACAATATGAAGCATCGCTACAGTTACCCAAGTTGCTATGTAGAACCAAATAGCCACATATAAATGTCCTTCTCTACGTTTCAAGATTGTTCCAAACATATTTATACCGAACACAACCCAAATCAAAGTAATTGCAATATCTAAAGGCCATTCTAATTCCGCATATTCCTTACCCGTTGTATACCCCATCCAAAGTGATAATGCCCCAAATACGATAATCAGTTGCCAACCCCAAAAATGGATTTTACTTAATAGATCGCTAAAAATCCTGGCTTTACACAATCGCTGCAACGAATAATAAACACCCATGAAAATTCCATTTCCAACAAAAGCGAAAATTACCGCATTGGTATGAACCGGTCTCATTCTACCGAAAGTTGTGGGTGCCCAATCGAAATTGAACACAGGGAAAGCAAGTTGTAGTGCTATTAGTAAACCTGCTAAAAAACCAACAATGCCCCATAAAACAGTTGCATAAGCAAACCATTTAACTACTTTGTTGTCGTACGAGAATCGTTCCATCTGCATGATAGTACTGTATTAATTATTAGTTTTATTCTTTTGAAATTTCAACTTCAGATTCATTCAATAAACGTAATCCTCCACCCTCTATGTCATCATATTGACCTGATTTCACACTCCATAAATACGCTACTAAAAAGCCACCTGCCACCAAAATGCTACATGTCATCAGGATTAAAATCACCGCCATAACTTTGGATTAATTATTGATCCAAAATTCTATTGTAGAAATACATTAAAAAATGACAAGTCTCAACGAACTAGATGATTTTTATCACCTTTTAACCAATATCCCCAGTTAGAAGCCAAATAGGTAAAAATCACAATAGTTATAGAACTTGTTGGCATAAGAATCGCGGCAACCAATGGATTTAATGTCCCCGAAATGGCAAAACTTAGACCCACAATGTTGTATATTATGCTGATTGCAAAACTCCACCAAATTACCTTTTTTGCTCTATGGGCCAATTTCCATAATTCATGCAGGTGGTTCAACGAATTTCCGAGAATTATGGCATCGCTGCCAGGTGTAAAAAATCCGACATTTTCTGTAACTGCAACACTGAAATTTGCCTGTTGCATTGCCGCAACATCATTTAAACCATCCCCAACCATCATTACATTTTTACCCATTAATTGCAATTGTACGATATAGTCTTTTTTTTCATGCGGTTTTGCATCAAACTTTACTGGAGTATTTGATGGTATTAGTTTTAAAAGTTCTTTTTCTTCGGAAGAATTATCTCCACTGAGAATAGAAATATGCGCGCGTTTATTTACGGATGTCATCATGAATTCTAGGTTTTGACGATATCGACTTTTTACCCTGAAAACACCTAAAATTTCTTTATTGAATTTCAACCAAATTTCACTACCTAATGCAGATTGCAACGATTCTTTCAAACCGGACTCACCAACAACATAGGTTTCACTCAATCCAACAAACGCTCTATTACCAAGTTGAATTTTATCAACCCCAAAAACAGCTTCTACTCCTTGCCCACTTACATTTTCTACTTCCTCCAACGGAACTTGTACCCTATCTAAAAATTTAGAAATAGCACGAGCAATTGGATGAATACTCTCCTTAGCAACAGCCGCCACAATATCCAATTGTTCATCCGTTAGCGATTTACCCGAATAATTAATGTCTGGTTGTATAGTGTCTGTTAGGGTACCTGTTTTATCGAAAACAACCACATCTGTATTGCGCCACCTTTCTAGGGCGGTAGCGTTTCTAAGGTACATTCCATGTCTTGCTAAAGCCGACAATATATGTCCGTTGGTGAATGTTACGCTCAGAAGCAAAGCACACGGACAAGCCACAATCAATATAGATGTAACAACATGTAAAATTTGTGAGGAATCCATATACAGCCAATATAAAACCGCCGCTATAGCAATTAGAAATAATCCAATCGTAAACCACTGAGATGCCACATGGATATATTTATTTTCATCTGTTTCAATTGGGATCTCTTTTTTATGAAGTTCATTGTCTTTCGCCGATTGATTCCAAAGTGAAACAAGATAACCATGTGCCACAGTTTTCTGAGCAATCAATCGAATAGAAGGTCCCAATTGTCGGCCTCCTGCATATAACCACTCTCCTTCTTTTATTGTAACCGGCGAACTTTCCCCAGTAACAAAACTGTAATCAATCACCGCCAAACCGCTGGCTAGAATCCCGTCGCAAACAATAATTTCTTGATTATGAACAATTATTTGATCCTCTATTTTTATATCATTTATGGCTACCTCTTGTTCTTTTCCAGCGTGCCAAACATGAGCACTAAGCGGGAAATAACTCGAATAATCGCGAGAAAACGATAAATTTTCGTAAGTTTTGTCTTGTAAATATCGACCCATCAACATAAAGAACACAATGCCCGTAAGGGAATCAAAATATCCTGGACCAGAATTGGTAGTAATCTCATAAACGCTCCTACTAAAGGTGATTACCAATGCTAACACAATAGGAAGATCAATGGTTAAATATTTCTTTTTTATTCCACCCCAAGCAATAACGTAGAATTCTTGGGCAGAATATAAGACAACAGGAATTGACAGGATGAAACTAAACCACTGAAAGTAAACACCCAAACCATCTACATCGTTGCCCCAATCGAAATACTCAGGAAAACTCATCAACATGATATTGCTGAAAGCAAAACCAGCAACACCCAATCGGTAAAGTCGCTTATTTCTACCTAGTACTTGTTTTGACTCTGAGTTTCTAATATCACTTAAACTAAAATAAGGTTCATAGCCCAACGCGCTCAACAAAATCGCAATGTCCTTGGCAGAAATAGTTGATTTGAAATATGATACAGAAAGTTCTTTCTTGGTGAAATTCAACTGAGACGAAGCAATGTATGGATTTAATTTATGTAAGTTTTCTAATAGATATAAGCACGAGCTACAATGTATTTGCGGTAAATAAAAGCTCAATCTCCTTAATTCTGAACTATCAAATGACAGTAGAGGTTTCAATAAGCTCTCTTCTTCTAAAAAATTAAATTTTGCATAATTTTCGTTAGTTACTTGAATATTATTGCCTGGTTGATTATTTAAATCATAATATTTACAAAGATTATTCTTAGTTAATATTTGATATACATTCTTGCACCCAATACAACAAAATTCATGGTCGTCAAATATTAAAGCTTTCCGCGTTTTAACGCCGCAGTGAAAGCAACTGTAAATTATTGACTTATTTTGATTTTCAACGTTCATAATTCCACTATTTACTTGAAATTGGACTTTCTAAATGTTTGTGAATGGCTTGAACAACGGTTAGTTCTTGAAAATTGATATATTCAATTAAATGCTTATAAAATCGAAAAAGAGATTTACAACTATTCAATTTTGTTTCCGTCCAGTGCCTTTCTGACATAAAATTGTTACACAGCTGATTTAATTCTAGAGTTTGGTTTACTATTTTCTTTCTCTTCGCAGACACTCTTTCCATTGAATTTAATAGATTACCACTATTGTCTGAACAACATTCGGAACCCTCACTTACTGAAATCAACTTAGGTAAGAATACGTTTAAATCCAATTGTTGCAACATGATAAATTCTGATTGTAATTCGCTTAAAATATCCAAAAACTGCAATTCACGTTTATCTCCAGCTGCTAATACCAATACATCAACACTTAATTTACGGATAGCCCTTTCTAATCGAGGATAGAAAATGGTTTCTAATTGCACCATAGCTTGCACTAACGTCAAATTCTTTTTTATAAACATGAAAAAAATCACAAGCAAATTATGTTCTATGCTATCCGGATTCAATGACATAAATTGTGAAGAAGCATGATAAATATCATAGAGAATTTTGATTCATCTTATTGTGTATCATCGTATTTTAACTATTTAAATTAAGACTTTATTATTTATTTGCGATAAATCCATATTTAATTAGTATTATCGTATATTTGCAATGAGCAATTAATATAGTAATGGTTAAAAGAGCACAATTCAACTCCGCATTAGAAGAAATCGCCGAAGTAACGAAAGCAATGGGACATCCTGCAAGAATCACCATCCTAAAGTATTTATTATCAGAAGGTCCTAGCACCTGCCAGCAAATAGTAGATCATTTACCCTACAGTCAAAGTACGGTTTCTGGCCATTTACAGAAATTGAAAGAAGGTGGATTAATATCGATGAAAAGTCATAAGACTAGTAGTATTTATGCTATTGATATTAAACAACTTCAAAAAACACACAACGACACAGCCGAATTATTTGGTTTAATTGTAGAAGCAAAAGAGAAAAAACAGCTGTCTCTGTTTTAGCACCAAACTTTTTACGTTTTCCAAGGTTTATTTCTTGTATATGGAAATTATAGATGATTTGAAATGGCGTTATGCTACCAAGAGATATTCTGATGAAATAGTTAAAGACGAAATTTTAGATATTATTTTAGACAGCATTGTCCTTACACCTACATCGTTGGGTTTACAAGCTTACGAAGTGCTAGTTTTAGATAAAAGTAGCTCACTTAGAGAATCGCTATTAACGGCGTGCAGTAACCAGCCACAAATAAAAGAAGCCAGTCATTTGCTTTTTTTCAATGCATGGAAGTCCGTTTCAACTGAAAATATCTCTGAGTATATGAACAGAATTTCATTAACCCGTGGAACACCGTTAGAAAAACTTGAAGGATTCAAATCAAATATTGAAAAATTCACGGGTGGAATGTCTGAGCAAGACGTATTCTCATGGTCAAGCATGCAAACCTATATTGCTTTAGGTATTGCTATGACAACAGCAGCAACTTTGAAAGTTGACACCACACCTATGGAAGGATTTAATCGCAAAGCCGTAGATGCAATTATAAATAAGGATAACGAGAAACTGTCTTGTTCTGTAATTCTAGCTGTAGGGTACCGTGATTCGGAAAATGACTTCTTATCCAACTTAGCGAAAGTTCGAAAACTGAAAAATGAGTTAATTTCCTTCGGATAATATATTACTATTATATTAAAATTGCTGAATAATAAACCCTGTCATCAACTTGGGCTCTATCCAGGTGCTTTTTGGAGGCATAGTTAGTTGCTGATCAGCTACATTCATCACTTGAGAAAAAGTATTTGCAGGTAGTACAAACACGAAGTCCACCTCATCTTTTTTAAGTTTCTCTTTAATTTTATATATAGGAATATCTCCTCGTAAAAAGGAAATTCGACCATCCGTCTTGCTATCGTATAATTTGAACAGTGGGCCTAAAATTTGATTCTCTAATTGGGTAACTTCCAATTCATCCACAGCATTGTGCTGTGAGGACAAATGCGTAGAAAGATTTAATTTATAATCTCCCTTTCCTGTGATTGCGATAATTTCACCAGAATTTAGGTTGCAATTTTCAGTATCGGATAATTCGCATTTAGAATACTCTATCCCTAGTTTAGAAATTTCAGATTCAAAATCAATTGGTTCTGAATATTTCACCAATCTATAGAAAGATTTAATGGATAAATCCTCCTGATTCATAACTAATGACATTACACCTTTAGAAAACGACCAATTGTGTTTTTTCAAATACTTAGAAGCTGCTGCAAAACGATGATGACCATCGGCAATATACAATGAACCAATATTGTCAATAAGACTTAAAATATGATTATATATTACTTCATCAAATTCTCCCCGCAATTGATGTATAAATCCATAATTATCCGTTACGGAAATCAATGGATTTTCAGAATATTTTGCAGACATCAACTCAATTAGTTCTTCATTAAATTTATTGGCCAATAAAACTGGCTCGGCCATTGAATCTAATGCTTCGAGGTGATCAACCAGTCGATTTTCCTTACCCTCTAACGTATTTTCATGTTTTTTAATGTATCCGGTAAAATAACTATCAGCAGTAATTCCCACAACCCAACCCATCAATAATTGTTGAGTTTGAGGTTGAAATTGAGAATAGAGAAAGACTCCGTTTGGCAAAGACTGCAATACATTATTTTGAATTAACGTCATTAAATGACTACTACTTGCTTCAAGGAATTCTGAAGTTCCGGGTAGAATAGTATCATCTAAGAATTGTGGTTTTACCACGCGAATGAAAGAATTAGGATTTGAAATTGCTAATTCACGCAACTCATTATCAGGCAATTTACCAGAACCATAAGTTGATACCGAATTTTCAAATCCAGCAGCAGCAATCAAAGACCTTAACGGCAATGACTTTAACACAATAAGTTATTTAAAGAATGAAATTATTTTTTCCGCTAGTTCTAACCCTACACGTTCTTGAGCCTCTGCAGTAGAAGCGCCAATATGAGGCGTAAGAGAGGCATTTTGTATTCCTAAAATAGTTGTATTTATCGGAGGCTCTTCTTGAAATACATCAAAGCCAATTGCCGATAAATGACGATTATTCATTGCATCAAAAACAGCATCTTCATTAACAACCCCACCTCTAGCGCAATTAATCAAAATTGCACCTTTTTTCATTTTTTCAATTTCATTTTTTCCAATAACTTCGGTACTTCCTGGTGTATGAACAGAGACGAAATCAGCATTACTTAATATTTCATCCATCCCCATTCCTTTTAATGTAATCTGAAAGTTATGATTTTGGTATGGACGAGCCAACGCGATGGTTAAGTCGAATTCTCGCTGTTTATAATCGTACACCAAAACTTCCATTCCTAAACCCACTGCAATTTTTGCGACTTCTTGACCAATTCTGCCAAAACCGATTATACCCAATTTCTTGCCTGTTAATTCAAAACCTTCAGAATAGTGCTTTTTCAAATCTTTAAAACTTGAAATCCCATTATTTGGCATTTCTCTATTCGACAAATGAAGGAATCTTGCCAAAGAAAACATGTGCGCAAAGACTAATTCTGCCACTGATCTACTGGAAGCATTGGGTGTATTCAGCACTGGGATATTTTTTTCCCCTGCGGCCTTAATATCTATATTATCTAGACCAACACCGGCTCGAGCAATTAATTTCAAATTACTATTTTCTATAATTTCGCCAGTGACTTTTGTGGCACTTCGAACAATTATAACATCAAAATCGCTAATTTTTTGAGCGAGTTCGTTCTGCGAAATTTTATCGGTAACTACCTGAAATCCAGCAGCCTCTAAAAGCAACTTGCCGGCATTATCAATCCCATCGTTGGCTAATATTTTCATCAGTTTTTTATTAAGCAAATGTTTCCATTACGTTTACCAAAGCCTGAACGCTATCCAAGGGCAATGCATTATACAACGATGCGCGATATCCACCAACACTGCGATGACCTTTTAAACCGCTCAATTGTGCTTCTTTACAAGCCGCATCGAATTTCTCTGCTAAACCTTCGTGTTCTTTTTCAAATACGAACGTAACATTCATTTTAGAACGATCCTCAATAGCAGTGGTTCCTTTAAAGTACGGACTATTATCGATAGCAGTATATAACGTTGAAGCCTTTTCTTCATTACGCTTTTCCATCGCCGTTAAACCTCCAATTTCTTTTACCCATTCTAAGTTATATTTAGAAACTAGAATTGGGAATACAGGAGGCGTGTTATACATACTCCCATTATCGGCATGGATTTTATAATCCATCATTGTTGGTATATGTCGATTGGCTTTTCTACCATACATATCTTTTCTAACAATCACCAACGTTACACCGGCAGGCCCCATATTTTTTTGAGCACCGGCATAAATCAGAGAAAATTTATTGGCCTCAATAGGTCGAGAAAAAATATCGGAACTCATATCACAAATCAATGGTACTTCGCAATGCGGAAATTGTTGAATTTGCGTCCCATAAATTGTATTATTTGAGGTACAGTGGAAATAATCTACCGATGAAGGAATTTCGTAATTCTTTGGTATAAATGTATAGTTTGAATCTTTTGATGATGCTAACACATTCACTTCACCATATCCCTGCGCTTCTTTAATTGCACGGTTTGCCCAAGTTCCAGTATCTGTATATGCAGCCGATTGCTTAAGAAAATTTAATGGAATTTGAAAGAATTGGGTTGAAGCACCGCCTTGAAGGAACAAAACATCGTAATCTTGCGATATTCCCAATAACTCTCTAACTAAATTCTCAGTTTCGGCCATTACTGCTTCAAACTGCTTTCCGCGATGCGAAACCTCTAAAACACTTAATCCTGTTCCAGCAAAATTTTGAATATCTTGAACACTTTTTGCAAATGCACTCTCGGCCAAAATAGATGGTCCTGCAGAGAAATTATGAACCTTCGTCATACTATGTAATTACAACTGCAATTTTAGGTGTATAATTGCGGCCATACAAATTATGGCTAGGTTAATTGGTCACATATTGGTGTTAATAATAGTTAGTCTAGGCAGTAATTGTCTACATGCTCAATATGACGGCTTGGAAAAATCACATTCTGTCTCCAAAAAGAATAATTTTACAAAGAGATTAGATACTTCAATTAATGAATTTGGCGACACAATAATTCAAGAAGTATTTGAAGGCGGGCCCAAATCATTTAGTAGTAATTTCTCTAAGTTCAATGGTATTGAAACCTTTTTTTCACCAATTATCGTATCGGAATTGTACTTAGATATTGGCCCTTTTTGGGGTACGTATTTCAAAAACAATCTTCTTTTGGCCGCCGGTCCTCAAGCAACAACGTTATTATCGTTCAACAACAAAAGCAGCTTATCTGGCGGTGCCTTCGCTTTCGCACGAGTGAATATTGGCAGAGTCTTTCTTCAGCCTGAATACCGTATTACCAATATTTTCGAACCAACAGCAAACCAACGACAATGGATTGGATCCCCGGTTATTCTTGGTGGGATTTTATCCAACGGTAAATCCCAATGGGCTTCCGTAGGTTTTATTGTAAATGGAAAGCTCGCCAATGCTTCACCATTTGGTGCTTTCGTTTTCCGATTTGGATTTGAATTTAATTAAACGCCTACGAATTGAAGTACAACTGCTCCAAAAACTCCCACAGCTACTAAAACCATCGCCAATAACCAATATACCCATCGATTTTCAACAATACGATTATCAGAAGTTCCGGTTTCTAAGTATGCTGACTTTATGAACTTAAAGTAGTACCCGATAGAAATAGCAGATCCTAGTAAACCCACAAAAACCAACAACGGATAGGATGCAAAAGTACTTGAGAAAAGATAAAATTTGGCGGCAAACCCAGCCGTCACCGGAATACCGGCCGTTGAGAATACAAATATGGCCAATAATAGAGCCATTGCCGGTTGTTTCTTGGATAATCCTTTAAAAACATCGAAATTTAAATTCTCTTCCGTATCTAATTGAAGCTGATGTGCCATTGCCAACAGTGCGATTGAACTTAATGCATAGGATAACAAATAGACAAATAAAATAAAATCAGACGCCTCTGTAGCTATTAAAACATACATTAACAAATAACCAGCGTGAGCAATTGAACTGTAAGCTAAGGTTCTTTTAACAGAATTCTGTTTTAAAGCGGCAATATTCCCCCATAAAATAGTAAGGATAGCGATGGCCACTATCCAATAATCCCAATCCGATTTAACACCACTAAACGCAAGCATCAACTTAGAAAATGCTACAAATGCTGCAGATTTTACAACGGTTGACATAAAGGCCATTATTCTATTTGGACTTCCTTCATACACATCGGGTGACCAGAAATGAAAAGGTGCCGCTGAAATTTTAAATAATAATCCGATAGACACTAGGACCAAACCAATACGTATCATAACCGGAGTTGCCATACCTTCAAGGGCATGCATAAAACTAGGTTTTAAGCCAATGGCTTGTAATTCCATTGTTCCAGTTCCTCCATACAGAAATGCTATACCCAATAAAAAGATAGCTGTAGAAAATGCTCCCATTAGGAAGTACTTTATTGCAGCCTCGTTAGATGACAATCGTTCTCTATCACTTCCAGCGAGCACAAACAAGGGAATAGACAATGTTTCAAGGCCTAAAAACAACACAACCATATGCTGATACCCTATCATCATTATGGCTCCTATGGTGGCAAATAGAATCAAACCTATTCTATCGGTACCTATTTCTTTGTTTTCCGCGAATATCCATAATACAATGGCAACAATAAAAGTAATTAGAGCTGTAAACAAATATTCCGATGGGCCAAAAAACATCATATTTTGAGGGGCCCACGTAGACAATTTATCGAAGTTCATCCAACCTTTCGCTCCTGCTACACATAGAATAGTAGTTAGTATTAAAATCAATGAGGTGAAATATCCGAATTTGGTTTCCGACTTATTTAAACCTAAAAACAATACTAAAACAGCTGTTATAAACAATATGTATATGGAAATCATGACAATACTCCTTTCGCTTTGATCATTTCAATTATTGAATTAATAGATAATTGTACACTATCCAAAATTACTTGTGGGAATAAACCTAAGAATAACACAAAAAACACAACAACAACAAGTGAAATCAATTGTCCTAAATTCAGTGATTTAATCACACCATCGCCTTCACCAAATAAACTAAATTGTAACATTCTAAGCATGTAAGCAGCACCTAATATTATTGTAATTCCAGCGATTACAGCAAGTGTAGCTCGCTCATCAAAAATACTCTTTAAAAGCAAAAACTCGCCAGGAAAACCATTGGTTAATGGTACCGCGGCAGCGCCCAACGCCATTACTACAAAAGCAATTGTGAACCATCGATTATTTTTAGCCAATCCTCCTAAATCCACCAAATTTCTACTTCCAGTATGTGTTTCAATAATCTCAATTGCTAAAAACAATCCAAACACATTAATACCGTGCACTATCATTTGTAATACAGCACCTTCCAACCCTGTTGCTGACAATGTAAAAATTCCAGCTGCTATTAAACCAACGTGAGACAATGAAGAAAAGGCGATTAAACGTTTTAAATCTTGCTGCCTTAGTGCAATAATTGCTCCATACAGAACACCGGCCACTGACAATGACAATACAATTGGCTTGTAATATTCAATGGATTCAGGAAAAACGGGTAAATACCAACGGATTAGACCATATAATCCCATTTTCAACATAATAGCGGATAATAACATAGATCCAACAGATGGTGAATGAGTGTAAGTATCGGCTTGCCAAGAATGGAATGGAATAATTGGAATTTTTACGGCAAATGCCATTAGGAAACCTCCTCCAAGCCATATTGACTCATTTAATGTATAATTAGCCGCTAAAATATCGGAGTAAGCAAAAGAGAAATTTGTCTTGAAAATTACGATATACATCAAGGATGCTAGCATTGCTAAGCTTCCTATAAAAGTAAACAAGAAGAACCTTAATGTGATTTTAAAAGCATTTCCATGCTTCATAGAGAGTGTAATGAAATAAATCGGCAAAAGGGCTAATTCCCAAAAAATATAGAACATCAACCCGTCTCTTGCCATAAACACACCGTTTAATGCACCTTGCATTGCAAGCGCTAGTGCAGTATTCCTAACTCTATTTTCGTCATCTTTAATTCCAGTTAACACAATTAACGGCAACAAACCATTAGTTAGCAATAACAACATACCTGTCAGTCCATCGTATCCCAATGTAAATCGGAAATTTTGAGACAACCATGGTAAATCGGCCAATGTGTTAAGTAAAAATGATGAACCCGGTCCACTTTTGTAAAATAAATTAACTGCAAAAATCATTGGAATTGCTGCAAACACGAATGCTATCCACTGATTGAATTTTCTACCAAATAAGGCAAAAATTATAGATGCTAATACAGGTAAAAATATAAGTATCACGATTAGAATAAATTAATAGCCAATAAAATTGAAACAGCAATAACCATATAAATCAAGTAATATTCAATGTTTCCATTTTGAACCCGAGATAGTAAAGAGGAAATCCAATTCGGAGATTTTCCAATGGAATCTGTAATACCTTTTATTGCAATATCATCTACTAATCCATCGGTAACAGTACCTGCTATTTCTATAGGCGCAACTACCCCTGCATCATAAATTTCATCAACATAGAATTTATTGGCCAACACTTTACCCAATCCACTCATACTATCATCTTCTTCAGGAACACTATTTTTAGAAATATATTTCATTCTCATTGCCACAAAAGCAATAATAAATACACTTACAGCTGCTGCAAGTAACAACCATTCAGTAGATGCCGAAACTTCTGGACTATGCTCTGCAAACTTATACATGGGAGCTAGGTAACTACTGAAAGCTCCGGCTACATTATGTCCAAAATAATGCGGTAGATTTAGTAATCCACCCAACACAGATAAAACTGCCAAAATCAATAAAGGCAGGGTCATGGTAATAGGACTTTCGTGTACTTTCTCCAATGGATAATGAGTGTTTCTATACTTGCCGTGAAAGGTAACAAAGAACATTCTAAACATGTAGAAACCCGTTATCGAGGCTGATATTAACGAAAGACCCCATACTAATGGACTGTGTGAAAATGCATGTAATAGAATTTCGTCTTTAGAAAAGAAGCCGCTAAGGAATGGAAAACCTGTTATTGCCAATGTTCCAATCAAGAATGTAAAGTATGTAATTGGCATTTTCGACTTCAATCCTCCCATTTTCCGAATATCTTGTTCGTGATGCATTCCATGTATTACACTTCCTGAACCTAAAAACAATAATGCTTTAAAAAATGCATGTGTTGTTAAATGAAACATAGCGGCAGTATAAGCACCACAACCTAAGGCTACGAACATTAATCCTAGTTGACTTACAGTAGAATAAGCAAGTACTTTTTTGATATCGTTTTGTTTTAATCCTATCAAAGCAGCCATCAATGAAGTAGCTAAACCCACCCACATGATTACATCCGATGCTAAAGCTGTTTGAAAATACAGCGCTTGTGATCGTACCACTAAATAAACACCAGCAGTCACCATCGTTGCTGCGTGAATCAACGCAGATACAGGAGTAGGACCTGCCATTGCATCGGGCAACCAAGTGTACAATGGAATTTGTGCACTTTTACCCATAGCACCCACAAATAACAACAACGCAATTGCGGTTAGTACATGCGCGGGGGTATTTCCGGCTGCAATTTGATCGAAGACAATGGTATAATCAAACGATTTAAATTCTTTGAAAATTAAAAATAAACCTAACAAAAGACCTAAATCACCTATCCTATTCATTACAAAAGCTTTACGAGCTGCCTTTCCGTAATTAAGATTTTTATACCAAAATCCAATCAACAGGTAAGAACATAATCCAACACCTTCCCAACCAAAAAACAGCATGATAAAGTTTGAACCCAATACCAATAAAAGCATATTGAATACGAAAAGATTCAAATAAGCAAAGAACTTATAATACCCTTCGTCCTCTTTCATATAGCCCATAGAGTACAAATGAATCAATGAACCTATACCAGTTATTATCAATGTCATCCAACCGCTTAATCGGTCGAAGGTAAAAGCTACATCAATTTGCAAACCCCCAACTTGTAAAAAAGTAAACCATTTCTGTGAAACAGCTTCTCCCAAGATAGATTTCTCCAAGAACATATGAAGTGCGAAAGCAAAAGAAAGAACAACTGCTGCAGTTGAGATTAATCCTACTACCTGTTTCGGTAAATATTTGCCTACGATACCACTTACTAGGAAACCAAGCAATGGCAACAATATAATAATGCTCATCTTAACCTTTCAATTGATCCAAGAAACTCACATCGGTCTTTCGAGTATTTCGATAAACCATAACTAAAATCGCTAGCCCAACAGCTGCTTCAGCTGCGGCAACCACCATAATAAAAAACACAAATATTTGACCATCTGCGTCCCCCATATAAGTGGATAATGCCGTAAATAATAGATTAACAGCATTCAACATTAATTCGATACACATCAATAGAACAATAGCATTTCGTCTAAATAAAACACCAAATAATCCAATTGAAAACAATACCGTACTTAGGTATATATAATGACTAATATCTAAATTTTGAAAGATCATGCCAATAAGTCTTTATTTACTTTATCTCTTTTTCCCAATAATACAGAACCCACCATTGCTGCTAAAAACAATGCACCCGATAGCTCAAATGGAACTAAAAAACGAGTGAATAATGTTTGACCTAAAGCTTTTACTAAACCAATTCCTTCAACGGGATGTTTAACAACATTTTCTCCAGCTTTTTGAAAGGCTGCAGTAATCACTAAAAGTAATAAACCGGCAGAGATAGCAGCTGCAATGCCCCATAAATTTGACTTAATTGGTTCTGCATCCTTATTTAAATTAAGCAACATCAATACAAACAAGAACAAAACCATAATTGCCCCAGCGTAAACAATTAAATTTACTATTGCCAAAAACTGAGCGTTTAGCAAAACATAATGAGCTGAGATACTAAAAAAAGTCAATATCAACGCTAAAACGCTATGAATTGGATTTTTACTAGTTACAACGTACAAAGCCGATAAAATCGTAAAAAACGATAATACCAAAAATGGTATTGGAAGATTATTAAACATACTTATTGATAAGTCCAAACTTGTCTTTTAGAAACATCCACACGCTCGTCAACTTTTTCAACAAGCTTTTCTTTCCCATAAATAAAATCCTTTCGTCCAAATTCGGAGTCAACAATTCTATCTGTTAAAAATATTGCCTCTTTGGGGCAAGCTTCTTCACACAAACCGCAAAAAATACAACGCAACATGTTGATCTCGTAGGTTGCTGCATATTTTTCTTCTCGATACAGGTGCTCTTCTCCTTTTTCCCGTTCAGCCGCTACCATAGTAATAGCCTCCGCTGGGCATGCAACCGCACACAATCCGCAAGCCGTACAACGCTCTCTTCCTTGATCGTCTCGTTTAAGAACGTGTTGACCTCTGTAAACCTCTGCCCTAGGCCTTTCCACCTCTGGATAAGCAACAGTGTTTTTTTTACTGAAGAAATGCTTTAAAGTAATCCACATCCCTCCTAAAATCGCTGGCAGATAAATTCTTTCTGCAAACGACATATTTTTATCTACTACTTGTTTGGATCTACTTGTTAGTGGTTGCATAACAATATTTAAAGGCTTTACCTAATTAACTATCCGCGAATATGCTTTGTTTTAACCTTGTATTTTTTTCTTAACTCCCCTGGCTTTTTCATTTTACGAACAACATTCATATCTATATCCGAAACCAGTGTTTCTCCATCTTTTAACTTAATTGTTAACATAGGATCTTCAATTTTCGCATAACTAACTTCCCATTTTCCATTCTTTATCTTTTTCCCTGGGATGATTGCCATTGTTGATGCCGATGTTACATATACCTCTTCTGCATTTTTTGTCTTATCGATAATTTCAGTTTTCTTAGTTTTTCCTGTGGTACCACAAACATATACAGTACCATTACAAGTGGCTGGGAACGATAACTTAATCTTTTCTTTACCCTTATTTACCGATAATTTCTTAGTTTTATCTGGTTTCAAGGCATTCTCCCCATCTTTGGTGTAAACCATTAATTTAGCTTTTTTGTAAGTAGCGGCGTCCACGTTAATGGATAAAGACATTGGAATTTTAGCGCATGTATCGCCCGGCATTCTAATGTCATAAATTCCCGCCCAATTAAAACCTTCCCCTTTAGCAGTGCTCAAAGGAGCTCCACTTCCAATAATCTCTTCCATGCTGCTAAATTTCTTGATGCGGATACATTTATCGGCTCCGCGAGGACAAATTTTCTTCAATTCGCATATTCCGATAGTTAGGTATAATCCATTACCCACTAATACTGTAGTGTCTCTATTGCAAGTATCTTTAGCCACTACCACGGGCTTCGGCTTCTCTTTTGGCTTTGGTTTTTCATAAATTGTAATCTCTACACGTCGATTTCTTGCTTTTTTCTCGGCACTAGTCTCCCCTTCTCTTGGTTTGGACCTACCAAAATAAGCTTTCGCCATAAACGATGTATCAATACCATTTTCTTGTAAAAAGCTGAATACATTATCCACCCTACCTTTTGACAAACGAAGATTAGCTTCATCATCGCCGGTACTATCCGTATGGCCCGTTAACACTAATCTAAAATCGTCTTTTATTGACAAGGTATCGAGCAAAGAATTCAATTTCTGAACTTCAATCCCTTTAATTACTGACTTACCGGTTTCAAAATAAATCTGTACCGCAGGAGAAATTTCCTTGGGCTTTGGAGGAGCTGGTTTAGTCTTAGGTTTGGTTTGTGCATTCGCGAATGTTGACATAACCGCTACTAAGCACATGAAAATTATCCTAAAATGTTTCATTTTTTTGTTTGCGAAAATAAGCTTTTTACTTTATCACGACCATAATTATCATTATAATTCCCGTGATTTTTAAAAAAAATAATTGTTATCCGTGAAATCAAGGCATTGTAAAAATGGAATTAACCCATTGATTCTCTAAATTCGCAATAATCTAAAGTAATGAAAAAATCAACTGTTAAGGTATTGTTGGTCTTAATCGGGATTTTGTCCACGATCGTTTTTACTGATAATGTGCATGCCCAAGTCGCAAAAACACAAGTAGTACAACTTCAAGCCAAAGCGAATATAGATGGCAGTATACAAATAGAATGGCCAAAGGAGACATTCAATGGCAACTACGTGATTTACAAAAGGGATCCATCGATGACCCTAGGCACTTGGTCCACTGCAATTGCTACGATTGACCCAAGTAATAACTATTATGTAGATAAAACCACAAAAATCGGTGAGGAACGGGAATACTTAGTAGCTAAAGTTGAAAATAGTAAAACTTCCGCACTGGGTTATATACAAACTGGCAATAAAACGAAACCCACTGTAAATAGAGGCGGTATAATTCTACTGATCGATAGTGCCTATCGTTATGCACTATCAACTGAAATACAACAACTTAAGAACGACCTTACAGCAAGTGGTTGGATGCCATTTGAATTGTTTGCTGGCAGAAACGAGCAAGCTTCGGCAGTAAAAGATCGAATTTCGAAATTTATGGATAGCAAGGTGGAACGTCCAAAAACACTCTATATTCTTGGACACGTACCCGTTCCTTATTCAGGTTTTTTTAGTTCAACGGGAGATAGACCCCCACCAGACGGACACGTAGAAGGCTCGGGGAATCATACAGGTGCATGGCCAGCCGACGTATTTTATGGCGACTTTGCAGGTGTATATACCGATCGTTCTGTCAATTGCACTACTGGTTCAGATTCAAGAAATCATAATATCCCTAAAGACGGAAAATTTGACCAATCCAGCACCTATGAAAACATTGAATTGGAAATTGGTCGGGTGGATTTCTATAACATGCCCTTGTTTGGAGGTAATGACACTCAACTTACACGAGAATATTTAAATCGTGTACATAATTGGAGAATGGCTAAAGTTCCTTTTGTAAAAAGAGCACTCATCGATAATAATTTTACTAGTTTGAATCTTGCTTCAACGGGTTATCAGAATCTTCCAACCTTTGTAGGCATTGACAGTGTATTTGATTCGCGAGATTATTTCACCGCACAAACTCAGGGGAATTATTTGTGGAGTTATGGATGTGGTGCTGGCAGTTACACTAGTTGTTCCGGAATTGGTAGTTCCAATGATTTCCTAAACAACAAAAGTTCTTTTAGCAACATTTTTACCTTATTAGCAGGTAGTTTCTTTGGCGATTGGGACTCCAAGAACAACTTAATGCGATCCTCTTTGGCTGCTGGATCATTAGCATGTGCTTGGGGGGGGATTCCAAAATGGTATCTGCATCATATGGCTATTGGCTATAACATTGGGTATGGTGCAAGACTTACTCAAAATAATTTCCAAGGGTATTTTGATGGTTCTTTTAATGGTTCAGGTAGAGGCGTGCATATTGCTTTATTGGGGGACCCAACCTTAACCATGATTCCTGTAGCGCCGGTTACCAATGTAAATGCTACATCTGAAAATGGAAGCGTTAAATTAACTTGGAATAAAGCATACGGCAAGGTTGATGGTTACTATATTTATCTTTTTGATAAAGCTACCGGTAAATTCACCTTAGCTTCTGAAATCCGTTGTCCTAATACACCCTCATTTACTACTGATACATTTTTCCGAGATAATTGCAATTGGTCATCGGGGAATTACTCCTACGCTGTAAGAGCTATGTCAATAACTGAAACAGGTTCCGGTACTTATGAAAATCTAAGTTTGGCTGCATTTGCCGATGTAGCGCATACAAATAATCAGGAAGAATTATCCATTACAACACTTTCGGTATACCCTAACCCAGTAACTGATTGTATTTTCATCCATGGAATTATTGATGCAACGATCGAAAAGGTGAATTTGATGTCAATGAATGGAAAAATTGTATATAGCGCAAAAATTGAAGATCTCAAATCAGAAAACACGGGTACTACCCTAAAAATCCCAGTGAAAAATATAAATGCAGGAATTTTCAATTTAGAGATAATCCAATCGGATCGCCGCACAAATTTTAAGGTGATAATCCCTTAATTTAACTGGCTTTATTGAACTAAAAAACAATTATACCGTATTCGCAAATACTCATTGCGAAAATCTGTTAATAATCGTTATTTTCGCGGACTTATTTTTGCAACAATTAGTATTTATGAAAGATACAATTCTTTATTTAATTCCCTTGCTTGGTGTAGTTGGTCTTATTGTTATGGCCATCAAAAGCGCATGGGTTAGTAAACAAGATGCAGGTGATGACAACATGCAGCGATTGGCGGGATTCATTGCACGCGGGGCAATGGCATTTTTACGAGCCGAATGGAAAATTCTAAGTTATTTCGTGGTTATTGCCGCGATTTTATTGGCTTGGTCTGGAACATTTAAAGGCACTGCCGAACACCCGATTCATTCGAGTCCTATCATCGCAATTTCCTTTATTATCGGCGCGGTATTATCGGCATTCGCAGGTTATATCGGCATGAACATTGCAACCAAAGCAAACGTTAGAACCACTCAGGCGGCTCGTACAAGTTTAGCTCAAGCATTGAAGGTTTCTTTCAATGGTGGTACGGTTATGGGATTAGGGGTTGCTGGACTTGCTGTAATTGGACTGGGTTCGTTATTTATTGTTTTTTTACAAGTATTTAATGTAACTGAAATTAATAGCGACGAGATGAAAACAGCAATTGAAGTTTTAGCTGGTTTTTCTTTGGGCGCTGAAAGTATTGCTTTATTTGCTCGTGTTGGTGGTGGAATTTATACAAAAGCAGCCGATGTTGGTGCTGACTTAGTAGGTAAAGTTGAAGCAGGTATCCCAGAAGACGATGTTAGAAACCCTGCAACTATTGCTGACAACGTAGGCGACAACGTAGGTGACGTTGCCGGTATGGGCGCTGATTTATTTGGTTCCTATGTAGCTACAATTTTGGCCACAATGGTATTGGGTCAAGAGATCAAAGCAGTTGATAATTTCAATGGCTTATCCCCTATTCTACTTCCTATGGTGATTGCTGGCTTGGGCTTGATTTTCTCCATTGTGGGTACATGGTTCGTTAAAGTTAAAAACGAAACAGATAGCGTTCAAAATGCATTGAACTTAGGTAACTGGTCTTCTATTGTGCTTACCGGTATTGCATCCTATTTCGTGGTTTATTATTTATTGCCTGAAAATCTTAGTTGGTTTAACCCAGCGCGTGGGGCCGACTTCACTCGTGGTGGTGTTTTTGCTGCAATTGTTGTTGGTTTAATGGTAGGTACATTAATGAGTATCATTACAGAGTATTACACAGCAATGGGCAAACGTCCAGTTTTATCAATCGTTAAACAATCTGGAACTGGTCATGCAACCAACATCATTGGAGGTTTAAGTGTAGGGATGGAATCAACGGTATTGCCAATTCTTGTATTGGCTGGTGGAATCATGGGATCTTATTATTTTGCTGGATTGTATGGTGTATCTATTGCTGCTGCAGGTATGATGGCAACCACAGCTATGCAGTTAGCTATCGATGCCTTTGGGCCTATTGCCGATAATGCTGGTGGTATCGCTGAAATGAGTCAATTACCCGAAGAGGTTCGTGGAAGAACGGACAATTTAGATGCTGTAGGAAATACAACTGCCGCTACAGGTAAAGGATTTGCTATTGCCTCTGCGGCGTTAACATCATTAGCTTTATTTGCTGCTTTCGTAGGTATTTCTGGAATTACTGCCATTGATATTTATAAAGCTGATGTATTGGCTGGTTTGTTTGTTGGGGGTATGATTCCTTTCATTTTCTCTTCTTTAGCCATTGCCGCTGTAGGTAGAGCCGCCATGGATATGGTAAATGAAGTTCGTAGACAGTTCCGTGAAATCCCTGGTATCATGGAATATCAAGCGCAACCAGAATACGAAAAATGTGTTGCTATCTCTACAAAAGCATCTATTCGTGAAATGTTGTTACCCGGTGCTATAGCTTTAATTACCCCTGTTATTGTAGGATTTATTTTTGGTCCTGAAGTTTTGGGTGGATTACTTGCCGGTGTAACTGTTTCGGGCGTTTTGATGGGTATCTTCCAAAGTAATGCTGGCGGTGCATGGGATAACGCTAAAAAGTCATTTGAAAAAGGCGTTGTAATCAATGGCGAAACGTTCTATAAAAAATCTGAACCACACAAAGCTTCTGTAACTGGCGATACTGTGGGTGATCCATTTAAAGATACTTCCGGACCATCCATGAACATCCTTATTAAATTGATGTCGATTGTGTCTTTAGTAATCGCTCCATTTATTGCAGGAAAAACTTTTGGAAATGCCAAGAGCTCTCAAAATTGCAAACCTGCCGTTGAATGTTCTATGAATGGCAGCAACTGCTCAGCTGCCAATAAATGCGATATGGGCAAATGCGCAACGATGACTAAAGAACAATGCGCTAATTATTGTGATTCTATGGGTTGTTCTACAGAAGAAAAGGCAGCTTGTTTAGCCAATTACGATGTTAATGGTAAATACATTGGTACATCGAATTGCTGCAAGGATAAAGAGCCTGCAAACGGTTGTTCTAATGAGCCTGCTTGCAAAGAGGATAATGAAAAGACTTGTAGCAAAGGCGACGCTTGCTGCAAGGCAAAAAAATAATATTACTAATTTCAACATTAAAAAGGCCATCCAATCGGATGGCCTTTTTTGTTATTTTGATGTGTCAATCTATATTAGGAAAACACACTTATAAGAATATAAAGCTGGATATCTACAGTCTTATTTTAATATCGGTAACCCAACACTGGGGTATTCTTTCGCCATCGTGTTGTATTGCAAAACTAGTGAATCCAACTGCTTGTTTAAATTCTGTATTTCTGTATTTACCATGGTTAATTTCTGTAAATGTGTCTTAGTTGGAGCATTTAACGCATCAAAACAAGAATAGTACGTTGAATTAAACAAATCGTTCAGACTCTCTGTGGTCTCAAACTCTTCCGAAGCCAATGCACCGTTACCATCCAATTTTAATTTTATTTGATTAAGCACTTGTTGTAAATCAAAAGATACTTTGGCGAAATCTCTGCTGTTCGAATTTGATATTTCGGCAGCATTAGTCATTGCATAAATCCCTTGTTGTGCTTCAGAAAATCTATTGTTTAAAACGGTTAACGTTTGTTTAGTTTCGAATATTTGTTGAATTTGTTTTTGTCTTTCTTCTTTAGCCACAAATGGAATACTTGGTTGTAAAAGATATTCAACCTTTATTTCATTGTACCCAGAGGTGGAAACCTTTCCTGCGCCTGTATTTGAATAATCTATCCATTCTAACGAAGCATAATAGGTTCCTTCCGACACATAAGGCCCCCAACCTGTTTGGAAATTCTTCGTTGTATTAACAGGAATCGATGGATCGGAATAACGTAAGTTCCATTCAATTTTAGATAAACCCTTGCTAATAGTTATAGGGAATTTAGCTACGGTATTATTATCGGTTATTTCTGCAGAACTACGAATAACCATAAACGCTTTCGATGCCATTTCGTTGGATTCTGCCACTATTGAATCTTTAGCTGGATAGATTAATGTTAATGGAGATTTTGTGGCGGCTTCTTCGCGTTTCTTTCTTCGGCTTTCAATAGTTGAAAATTCTTTATCGAACATGTAGTAAATCATTGCCCCTACATTCGGATTTGGCGCGGAGAATCGAGAGGCTCCTTTATACCCATTTCCAGATCCACCTAATGGAGTTGATGGAATGAATAATTTTACAGGAGAAATTGGCAACACATGATTTTTGATTTCTGGATTGATTTCAGCTATATACGATTTATACTCTCTAAGTTTCTGATATTCGTCACAAACAGCAAAACCTCTTCCAAATGTAGCTAACACCAAATCATCCTCTGTTTCTTGGAAAACCATATCTTTTATCGCGATTGGCGGCAATCCACCCTGCCAAGCATGAAATTGTTGACCGCCATTAAAACTAATATGCAATCCAAATTCGGTACCCACCAAAACCATCTCCGGATCTTTAAAGTCTTCAATTATAGTCTTAACCGGGCCATTTTCTGGCAAACCTTTAGTGATTTTCACCCATGTTGAATTTGCTGACTTCTTGTACACATACGGTTTAAAATCGCCATATCGATGATGATCTAAAACTACATATACATTCCCTGAGTTTGGAGAAGCGTAAACCATAGAAACAAAAGGGTGCCCTACTCCATTGCTTTCACCTTTGGGCGCCTCGGGAAATATCATTTCACCCGCATGATCAACACTGAGCTTAATCCAATTATTGCTATTTGCTTGTTTTACCCATACTAGTCCGTCATCCGTGCCTGCATATAACTCGCCATTCTTCCCTTCACTTAGAGAAGTAATATTACCGTAAATGCTGGTACTTTGATTTTTCACTACTGCATTAATACCCCACACTTTCCCCATTACTGGCAAGGTATTACGATCAATTCCTCTGGATAAATCACCACTTATGGGCGTCCAAGAATCCCCTCTGTCTTCACTTTTAAAAACTCTATTCGCAGCAAAATACAATACCTTTGGATTGCTACGAGAAATTATCAATGGAGCATCCCAATTCCATCGTAATGGCGCCTCGTAAACACCTGCTGTTGGTTTGATATCAACTGCTTCGCCTGTTGCTTTATCAAATCGAACCAAACCACCGTATTGCCATTGACTATAGACAATATTGGGATTAGATGGGTCTACTTGCGATTTAAAGCCATCTCCACCAACCGTTACAAACCAATCGTCATTGCTAATTCCGTTTGCCGAATTATTTCGTGATGGTCCACCCAATGTATTGTTATCTTGAGTCCCACCATAGATATTATAAAACGGCTTAGCATTATCTACTGAAGCGCGATAAAATTGGGTAATGGAAATATTATCTTTAAAATTCCATTGTTGTGCATTATCAAACGTTTCATATAAACCACCATCGCAACCTACTAACCAATGAGAAGCATTGTTTGGGTTAATCCATATAGCATGATTATCCACATGTTTATTGGTTTCTCCAGCATTTCTTAAGGTTTTTCCGCCATCATCCGACACTTTTAAATAAGTATCCATAATAAACAAGCGGTTGGCATTTGTAGGATCCGTGAAAATTTCCTGGTAATAATTACCAGCCGTAAAAAAGCCATTTTGCTTTGTCCAACTTTCACCATAATCGTAACTAATAAAAATGCCACCTTTACCCTCTTCCGCTTCTACCATTGCATAGACGAGCCCTGCTTTTAATGCCGAAGTTGCCACTGTTATTCTTCCAACATCGCCTCCTGGAAGACCCGCAGATAGTTTTTTCCAAGACTTTCCATTATCTGAACTTTTATACAACGCTGATTCTGGCCCACCCCCTAAATAAGTCCATTCATGTCGAATTCGCTGATGAAAAGTCGCATAAATTGTTCCATTCATCGTTGGATCAAGATGAACTTCATTGCATCCAGTTTTATCGGATACATGATAAATCCTGTTCCAACTTTTACCACCATCTTCTGTTAAATACAATCCTCTTTCGCCGCCTTCTTTCCAAACTGGACCATAAACAGCCACCCACACTCTATTAGAATTGGTTGGATCAATTTTAATCATCCCGATATGTTCAGATAATTTCAATCCCATATTTTGAAAGGATTTACCACCATCCAAACTTCTATATATACCGTTGCCATAACCCACACTGCGTTGATTATTGTTTTCCCCGGTGCCAACCCAAACAACATTTGGGTTTTTTGTATCAATTGCAAGGCAACCAATACTTTGAGTTCCATAACTATCAAATATCGGCTTATACGTAGTACCAGCATTGGTAGTTTTCCAAACTCCACCGTACGCTGCCGCTAGGTAGTATTCCGATGTATTAAGTGGGTTTACTGCAATATCAACGATTCTTCCGCTTGTAGTGGCTGGACCAATCATTCGGAAGTTAACTTGATTTAAAATAGGCTTCAATAAGGAATCTGAAACCCCAGATGATTTTACTGTTGGATTAACTTTAGCTGCCGATTTTTGCGAAAATGCAGGCGTTAATACCAAACCTGTTACTAATAAACTGATATATTTCTTTTTCATTTTTTAATGGAATTAAAATGCTCTAGTAATTGATTTGAAACTGCGGACCACGAAAATGTATTTCTCACATGTTGGCCTCCGGTTTCTCCTAGTTTTTTTCTGAGTTCTTCCGACTGTAGGATAGCCACAACGGAATTTGCAAAGGTGGTTGAATTGTCTGCCATGAGTATTCCCTCATTATGCGATATACCCAAACCTTTAAAACCAACGTTTGAACAAACTACTGCTAGGTTCATGGCTAACGCTTCTAACACTTTATTTTGTGTCCCAGCACCAATTCGCAAGGGAGAAACTACAACATGAGCTTTTGCATATTCATCCGCTAAATTCTCAACAAAACCGGTAACTTTCACTGATTTCGATGCTAAATCAAGTACCGCCTTTACAGGTCTTTGTCCAGCAATGATAAATTCAGCAGAAGGGACATTTTCTAAAATTATTGGGAATATATCTTCTACAAAATACTGAACGGCATCCACATTGGGTGCATAATCCATATTACCTGTAAATAATATCCTGTTGGAAACAATTGATTCTGTGCCCTTTGGCGCGAAAGTTTTAATATTTACTCCATTAGGTAATAGATCAACATTAAAAATTCCCAATTCATTTAAATACTTTCGATCTTCCGCGGAACAGACCAATACTTTATTGAATTTGGGTAGAATTCGTTTTTCATAAGCCACTAGTCTTTTATACTCCAAACTACGAAACCACTTTTCCACTGGATTTTTTGCGGCCTCTACCCTTCTTTTCCAGTAAAGACTAAAGGCGTCTGGTAAATCTAATATGGCATTGGTTGGTACGGATGACTCAAAATATTGGGCCATTCTAATATGCTGAACATGAATCGCATCAAATTCATTGTTTTGAAGTACCTCGTTTAACCTTTTTTTAAACGAGGTAGATCTGAAATACGCTACTTGCAGAGGTCGTTTTGATAATAAACCTAAAAATGCAGTAAGTGCAGAATGCCATTTCGGCTTATAAATCCATGTTAATGATTTAAACAATACTCTTCGTGAAGGATTTGCTCTAGGCCCTACAAACCCAGTATCTGTGTTATTTGGCTGTAATAATTCATCTATAGAATTAACATCTTCCTCGTTTTCTGCAATGGTAATTAAATATAAATCATTGTTGAGCGACAATTCTTTAGCTAGATTATAAATTTTCAATTTATCTCCACGAAACGGTGGATATGGCATTCTATTCGCTACGAAGAGGATCTTCACAAAACAAAAATATTGGATTAGTTTTAGATAATTTGATTAATTCTTTGGCCGCATAGTAATATCGTTTATAAATGCTTTGTAAACTCATTGGAAATAGCAAAAAATCCCATTAGGTTTGTATTATATGGTATCCATTAGCCATCGAATAGCAGAAATTACGGAGAGTCAGACATTGGCAATGACCAAATTGTCAAGAGAATTAAAAAGCCAAGGTGTCGATGTTATCAATTTAAGTATTGGGGAACCCGATTTCGATACTCCAATCAACATTTGTGAGGCCGCAACAAAGGCAATGAAGGATGGATTTACGCACTACCCTCCGGTAGCTGGATTTCCTGAGTTAAGAACGGCCATTGCACAGAAATTGCAAAGGGAGAATAAATTAGCCTATAAAGCTGAGAGCATACTGGTAAGTAATGGTGCAAAACACAGTATACTGAATGTTATATTGTCTATAATTAACCCAGGAGACGAGGTTTTAATTCCTGCACCATTTTGGGTTAGTTACCCATCTATTGTAGAATACGCAGGTGGAATACCCGTTATTATAGAATCAGGCCCCGAACAAGACTTCAAAGTAACCGCTGATCAACTAAAATCGTGTATAACAGATAAAACCAAGGCAATATTATTTTCATCGCCTTGTAATCCGAGCGGATCTGTTTTGAATTATACGGAATTACTGGATTGGGTTTATGTTTTAAAGGAATTTCCGGATGTAACAATTATCTCAGATGAAATCTATGAAAAGATAAATTACAACGGTGCCCATGTTTCAATAGCTTCATTTCCTGAGGTATTTGATCGAACCGTAGTAGTTAATGGTATGTCCAAAGGTTATGCAATGACAGGCTGGCGAATGGGGTATGTCGCGGGTCCTTTAGAAATTGTAAAAGCATGCGAAAAAATTCAAGGTTTAATGACGTCGGGGGCAAATTCTGTTGCTCAAATTGCCAGCATAGAGGCGTTAAACGGCCCACAAGATTCCGTTAAAGCGATGGCAAACACATTTAAACAAAGAAGAGATTTATTCCATTCGTTGTTAACTAAAATACCAGGTATTTCCTGCAATTTACCAGCAGGCGCTTTTTATCTGCTCCCGGATGTATCAAGATTGTTTGGAAAAAGAACCATAGATGGTGAAATTATTTCTAATGCTGAAGATTTATGCATGTATTTATTAATGCAAGGGTATGTGTCTACCGTTTCTGGTGCCGCCTTTGGAATTCCAAACTGCATTCGATTATCCTACGCAACTTCTGAAGAGAATTTAAAACTTGCAGCCGATAGAATTTCTATGGCTATTTCAAAACTCATCGATTGATATTAACGTATTTTTGAACTATGAATTCGAAACAACTTGAATCCATTTTTGAAGAGTTTAATACAAAACGCATCCTGATTATTGGGGATGTTATGGTAGATAGTTATATAATCGGCAAGGTAGAGCGCGTTTCTCCAGAAGCTCCAGTGCCCGTGGTTGACGTAAATAGATTTGAAAATCGTTTAGGTGGAGCTGGAAATGTAGCTTTAAATATCAAAGCCATGGGAGCAACCCCTATATTATGCTCAGTAATTGGCACAGACAAAGAAGGCGATGATTTAATGGCCATAATGCGTGCTCAAAATCTTAGTATAGCAGGGTTAGTGCAGAGTGATAAAAGAAAAACAACCACCAAAACACGTGTTCTGGGGAATAATCATCAATTGTTAAGGATCGATCATGAAATTACTGACGATTTAGATGTTGTTGATAGCTTTTTGCTAGAACAAAAATTCAATGAAGAATTAGATAACATCGATGTTGTGATTTTTGAAGATTACAACAAAGGCGTATTGCATTCTAAGAACATTAGTGTTTTAATAGAATTATGTAAGAAAAAAAATATCCCAACCGTTGTTGATCCGAAAAAATCAAACTTCCTAGCCTATAAAGAAGTAACAATTTTCAAACCTAATTTAAAGGAAATAAAAGAAGGATTAAAATTAGAATCTGATTTAGATGATAAAGAATCAGTAGAATCGGCCATCAAGTTATTGAAATCATCGTTAAACAATTCGATGACATTGGTAACCTTAAGTGAACGCGGTGTGGTTATTGAGGATGGTGTAAATTTCCATCATATACCAGCCCACATCCGCAATATATCTGACGTAAGCGGCGCTGGAGACTCTGTTATTAGCGTGGCCGCTTTGTGTTTATCTTGTAACCTAAAAAGTGCAATTATTGCCGAAATAAGCAATTTAGCCGGTGGATTAGTTTGCGAAAAAACTGGCGTTGTTCCTGTTGATAAGAACCTATTGTTGGAGGAAGCCAAACAGGTTTTGTGTAAATAACAGTATCTGGATTTTCTCTCAAGGGATATATTTTTTATAGCAAAAGAAAAGGGTCGCTAAATACTTAGCGACCCTTTTCTTTTGATTATTGCTTGATTAACGCAACAGCGTTACAGTTCCATTGAACTCATATACCTTATCTTCAAAGGATACAACTTCTACTTTATATACATAAACACCCTGCATACATTCAGCTCCATTATATGTACCATTCCAACCTTTATTCAAATCATCGGTCTCATATAACTTCTCACCCCAACGGTTGAATATCTTCAAATTGTAGGCTTTGAAATTCATAGCCGTTACATTAAATGTATTGTTTTTCGAAGGACCCGCTTCATCCGGAGTAAATACGTTAGGGATATACACGATAATGTCTGGACCAATATGAACATTCTGATTAAATGTATCTGAACATCCATGATTAGAACTAACTATCAATTTAATGTTATACAAGGCAGTATCTTTTCCATAAGCAAATCTTGGATCACGCGCCGAAGATGTATCGTTAGCATTTCCAGTACCGAAATTCCAATTATAATTCAATGTAGGACTAAATGGAACTGCGTCTATTGTACTTTGGTTTATCATTCTAAACTTGGGTAAAGCAACGGTAGTATGATATGGTGGATCCGTGGAGAAATATGCCTTGGGTATTGGATACGCTTCTACGCCATTCGGTAAACTCACTGTTGTAGCACAAGGACCTGCAGTATTTGTTACTGTTAATGTTACATCATACTTGCCTTGAACTGAATATGGTATTCCTACAGGATTTTGCAATGTTGAAGTTTCACTATTTCCAAAGGTCCAAGCATAGGTTAATTGACCGGCTGGAATACCTCTTTTCTCAATTGTACTCCAATTGGTGATCAATGGAATACAACCCACTTGCTTAACCAACGGATCGATATCGGGATATTGATGTAAAATTATCTGAATGCTATCACTTACTGGAGGGCATACGTCGTTAGTAATTGGTAATGTAGTTACTTTTAAATAAGCTCCACCTTTAGCCTTATCACCCACTCCATGGGTATAACTAATATTCTCAGAACCTGTATTATCAATTGTACCGTCAGACAATGAACCGTCGGGATGATTTTGTAGGGACCAAAGAACCTTATTACCAACATACTTAGTTGTACTCTGTATTGCAAATGGGGTTCCTTCGCAAGCCTGAGCGGGGTCTGGCGTTGTGATACTTACTTCCGGTTGATTTCTTACCGATACATTGTAGGTCTCGGTAT
>CANGWH010000002.1 GCA_947457565.1 Flavobacteriales bacterium | reverse complement strand
GCACCGGTTCCGGTGATGCCAATCGGAGTGATTACTCCCCTGAGCTGCACGTAGACATCCTCGCCATGTACCTGAGAAACAGAATAGATTTTTGATCGGTCTTCGTGACGAAATGGATAATGACTGAGCAGGTCTCCCAAGGTATGAATACCCAGCTCATTCTTAAGCGCTTGAGCCTTCAACGGGCCCACTCCCTTTAAGAATTCAATTTCGGTATCAATCCAATGGGTCATTTTGCGAAGATATAGTATCTTCGCAGCATGCTTCAAGGAAAAACTGCATTGATTACCGGAGCCAGCCGTGGAATTGGTAAAGGAATCGCCGAAATATTTGCAAAAAATGGCTGTAATATAGCTTTTACCTACGCTTCATCCGTTGAAAAAGCCAACGCTTTTGCCAAAGAGATTGCCGATAAATACGGCGTTAAAATACTAGGATACCAAAGTAATGCGGCCGATTTTAATCAGAGCATGGAATTGGCAGAGAAAGTTATTGCCGATTTTGGTACCGTAAATATATTAATCAACAACGCAGGAATTACTCGCGATACGTTGATGCTTCGAATGACAGAAGAACAATGGGATGAAGTTATCGACACCAATTTAAAAAGTGCATTTAACCTAACCAAAGGGATGTTGAAACACTTTTTAGGTAATAAATCAGGTAGCATCATAAACATGACATCCGTTGTGGGTGTTATGGGTAATGCTGGACAGGCCAATTATGCAGCATCCAAAGCGGGTATGATTGGTTTTACTAAGAGTATTGCCAAAGAATTGGGCTCGCGAAATGTACGCTGTAATGCAGTAGCCCCTGGATTTATTGAAACAGAAATGACCCATGCCTTGGATGAAAATGTTCGAAAAGCTTGGGCCGATACTATACCATTAAAGCGGGGAGGAAGCACCGAAGATGTTGCCAATCTTTGCTTGTTTTTAGCCTCAGATATGAGTACTTATATTACCGGACAAACGATTTCTGTTTGCGGTGGTATGCTGATGTAATTATAACGTTTGATTATTAATCATGCCCTTAGATCAAACAGAAGGCGAATTCCCCTACGAGAAAAATATGGGGTTCTTCGATCACATCGATGAACTTCGTGCCCGATTGTATCGTGTAGCGATACTCGTTTTGGTTGGTACAATTGTGGCCTTCTTTTTCGTAGAATGGATTTTCGAACACATAGTTCTAAGCCCATTTAAACCTGGATTTTGGGGTAATCGATTTTTTTGCGAAGCCGGTCGATATCTATTTAATACCGATGCACTGTGTTGGGAACCGCCCTTGTTAGAAATGCAAAGTCAACAAATTCAAGGCCAATTTGTTAGCGCATTTAAAATAGCATTAGTAGTTGGATTTGTGGTTGCTTTTCCTTATATTATTTATCAAATTTGGAGCTTTGTAAAACCCGCTTTGAGCGAAAAAGAGATAAAAAAGACTAAAAATAGTTTAGGTATTGTTTCCTTATTGTTCTTTACGGGTTTATCTTTCGCTTACTTCTTTCTAGTGCCGTTAGCGTCAAATTTCTTGTTAGGGTATCAGTTAAGTCCGCAAATACGCAATATCCCCACCATCGCCTCGGTCACGGGATTTGTAACGTTTATGAGTTTGGCCACGGGACTGGTGTTTGAACTTCCAGTATTAATATACATATTGGCGAAAATCGGCTTAGTTTCTGCCGAGTTCTTAACAAAGAATTGGCGATATGCGGTAGTAATTATCTTTATCATCGCAGGAATTGCAACACCATCTCCGGATGTTTTCAGTCAGCTACTACTGGGAACACCATTGTTGTTGTTGTATGTAGTTGGAATTCAAGTAGCAAAAAGAGTAGAAAAACAAAAGGAAAATGACTAAAATAACGTTGGCTTTGGGTTCAGACCATGCGGGTTTTGAACTAAAAAATGAACTATTGGTTTATTTGTTAGAACAAGGGTACGAATTGCAAGATATGGGACCGGATTCTGCCGATAGCGTTGATTATCCCGATTATGCTCATAAGGTAGCTAATTCAGTGGCTTCGGGTGAGAATTCATTAGGTATCCTAGTTTGTGGTAGTGGCAATGGCGTTTGCATCACTGCCAATAAACACGCGGGTGTAAGAGCTGCATTGTGTTGGGAACCGGAACTAGGCGCTTTAGCTAGACAGCATAACAATGCCAATGTTTTGTGTTTACCCGCTCGTTTTATTTCTCAAGAAAAAGCCTTTGAAATTGTAAATGCTTATTTATCTGCAGAATTTGAAGGCGGAAGACACCAAAATAGAGTAGCAAAAATTGAAGCCTAGAAAAGCGACAATTTTATGAGTGACAATTTCAAAGCAAGTAAAGATTTTACCAAAGAACAGAACTTAGAGGCGGTAAGGATGTTAGGCTTGAAATTAGCCACAGATCCCCGTTGGGTTAATATTGCCGAAAAATCGATTCATGAGATTTTAGTTGATCACGCTTTCTGCGAACAAAAAGCGGCAACTCAGTGTATTTCATTAATTGTTCGTTTTGCCGATTATCCAAAAATTGTAGAGAAAGTTGCCCCAGTTGTCTCCGAAGAATGGGGCCATTTTCGCAAAGTTCTCAAGGAATTAAAGAAACGTGGACTGGAATTGGGTAAATCTCGAAAAGATGAATATGTGTTAGAATTATTGAAGTTTGTAATAAAAGGCGGACCCAAGGAAGATCACTTGCTGGAACAATTGTTGTTATGTGGTTTAATTGAAGCAAGAAGTTGCGAACGATTTCGGTTGTTGAGTTTATATTGTACCGATGAACAACTAAAAGAGTTTTACTACGAATTCATGGTCTCAGAAGCCGGCCACTACACATTATTTTTAGACTTAGCAAGAACCTATTTCCCCCCAGATAAGGTAAAAAAACGCTGGCAGGAATGGTTGGATTATGAAGCTTCGGTAATGGAGAATTGGACCCTTCGTGGTGATCGTGTCCATTAAAGGCAGTCGCCATACACAGTCAGTCTCTGTGTAGATACGATGAAACTTATCCTAAACCAACATCTAAGGCCATCATTAGCACAAACCCACACATAAATCCTAACGTGGATTTGTCGTTGTGCCCACTGCTTTGAGATTCGGGAATAACCTCTTCCACAACTACATAAATCATTGCTCCTGCAGCAAACGCCAAGGCATAGGGTAAAATACTGCTAGCAATCATTACCAGCGCTACCCCTAAAACACCCGCAATGGGTTCAACCATCCCGCTTAATTGTCCCCACATAAACGATTTCCTGCGCGATAAACCATACCTCCGAAGGGGTAAGGCCACGGCCATGCCTTCTGGGAAATCTTGAATCCCTATACCTATAGCCAAAGCGATTGCTCCAGCCAAATCAGCCCCAGGTAACCCTTCTGCAACAGCGCCAAACGCAACCCCAACCGCCAATCCTTCGGGAATATTGTGCAGGGTAATTGCTAAAACAAGTAAAACAGTACGGTTCCAATTGGTTTTAACACCTTCTTTTTGTTCTATGGGCGAACTTAAATGTAAATGGGGTAGGAATTGATCCAATAAATATAAAAATATAGCCCCGCCTAAAAACCCAATGCCTACAGGCATCCAAGCCATTTTTGAATAACCTTGTTGTTGAGCCATCTCAATGGCTGGATTTAGTAAACTCCAAAAACTAGCGGCTAACATTACACCGCCCGTAAATCCCAGCAATGTATCCATGGAGCCTTTTCGTATGTCCTTAATGAAAAAGACCATTGAGGCACCTAATGCTGTAATAAACCAAGTAAATAAACTGCCCGTAAATCCTTGCATTAGCGGACTGAGTCCTTCAAAAAAATGTACAAGCGTTTCCATGATAAGTGGTTATTGTATTAAAACAGTTTTTACAGTAGCTAGCCTTAGGGTTTAATAGAAATATTCATCGGATTTTTTTAAATTCCCTGTGTTAAAATAATAGGTAAAGCTAGCTTGTAACATTCCCCCTCGATAATTCAATGGGAAGTACGATTTGTAAAATTCACCACCTTCTACTTTCATACTACGAATATTAATCAATGAATAGTGATAGGTAAATCCAAATTCATAACGATCCCCTTTCCCAGATCCTCCACCTAATCCCACTCCCAGATAAAAGGTAGGATAAATTCTGTTATTATTCGTCTCAGTTACACGAAACCTAGTATTTAGGATTGCATTCGTTAGTGTATCTGATTTTGAAGCGAAATTATAGTTAAGAACAACCCCGAATTTCTCATGAATCTGACTTTTTGTGCTGCCTCCTTGTCTAAAGGACATCCCTAGAGGAAGCGTTAAATTAACGGTATTACGTACAATTTTATTGTTTACAGGCAATGTATCGCAAAATACTCGGTAGCCATGCGAAACAAACCCAATACCACTGGTAATCGAAATATTATCTTTTATGTTGTATGCAGTAGCTAATCCAAGATTGAATCCTGTTTTATTTCGAGAACTAAAATTTAAATTGGCTGTATCGTTCGGCGATGTTTTTGAAAAGTTAATTCCAGGCGTGAACCCGATGAAATACTTAGATAATCGGTCGTCACTCTGACCGAAGCTAGTATTAACAATGAAATAGAAACCAAGTATAAAAATACGATGCCTATTAATTAGGAATTTCATACTGCAAACCTACATAATTAGATACCTTAATGGTAATTGTTCTATGAAAATTAACAAATCCTCTGTAAAGTGTTGCATTAATTGCAAAAATAACCATTCCTCTTGGGCACTCCTAGATTACCTAGTTACCTTTGCACTATGGATATTCAACAATCATTATTAATCTCGCTGCAACGAGCTTTGGATAATTTCGAGAATGATGAAGAATGGAAATCTACGGTTACCCAGGCCAGTATTAAAAATCGTTGGTTTGAACCAGATACAATTAATCAATCCTTGAGACAATGGCAAATTGCATTAAATGAACCATCGATAAATGAATTTGTATTAAAGTATCAATGGCCTAAGCATAATTTCAATGATGAATTGGGCAATCATCCTGTTTTAGGGTTAATTCTAGCGGGAAATATTCCGCTGGTAGGGTTACAAGATGTAATCAATGGAGTTCTTTGCGGATATAAATTGAAAGTAAAACGTTCTTCGGTTGATGATGTTTTAATTACATATTTAATTAATCGAGCCACCCAATGGGAACCTTTATGGAATCAGCAAATTGTTTGGAGTGATGACTTAAAAGGAATTGATGCGGCTATAGCTACCGGAAGCAATAATAGCAGTAGATATTTTGATTATTATTTCCGCAATATTCCCCATATAATTCGTAAAAACCGTAACAGTGTTGCTGTCCTTTCCGGTAGTGAATCCAAAGAGGAAATAATTGGGTTAGGAAAAGATGTTTTTGATTATTTTGGTCTTGGTTGTAGAAATGTTACACACTTGGTTTTGCCCATGAATTATGATCTTGGTAGAATTTTTAAACTGTGGGACAAGGAGTATTTAAACACGTTGGTTAATCACAATAAGTATGTAAATAACTATCACTATCATAAGGCTCTATTATTAATGAACTTAGATCCACATGTGGATACCGGCTACGTTATTGCCAAAGAAAGTGAAGAATTATATGCTCCAGTTGGGATGCTGCATTACAGCTTTTATGAAAACAATATTGACATAGAACATAAAATAGTATCTTGGGGTAGTAATATTCAGGTTCTTGCAACGAATATGCCGGAAATATCTCATTGGAATAAGGTGGAATCTATCTCAATAGTAGAATTAGGTAATACCCAATGCACCACCTTAGTGGATTTTGCAGATAATGTAGATACCGTTCAGTGGTTATTAGATAACCACCGATTGAAAGCAATTCAATAAGGCGTGGTCTAATTTTTCTGGCTCAGGTAATGATGGATTGAATTCTGTAATTTCCATACAAACCGTTTGCGGATGATTCCACAACTGCTCAAATAAATAAGAGGAGATTTCAATGTTCAGCCCCTGGGGTTCCGGTGTCCCTGTTGCTGAAGAAATACTAGAATCTAGGGAATCAACATCAAAACTCACATATCGATATAAGCAATGTTTTAGGTGTTCATTAATTTGATTATTTAACCAATCATTGCCATTTTCTTTGATTTCTTGTACTGTAATTACAAGTATATTATGCTTTTGAATTAACGCCCATTCTTCTTTTTCGAAAGATCTTGTGGCTATGAAAATTAAATTTTTAGGTAAAATACAATTTTGAGGTTTGTTGTTCTTTATTGTTTTCAAAGAATTCCAAGATTCTAATTGTTCTTGCGTTAAGATTCTTACAGCTTGGTCCTTATTATCGTCTCCCAATAATGCATTTACACTCATTCCATGAATGTTCCCCGATGGAGTAGTGTAGGGCGAGTGTAAATCCAAATGGGCATCGATCCAAATTACGCCTATGTTTTCACCCCCTAAAGATCGGCATAACCCGCTAACTGTGCCAATGGCGTTGGAATGATCACCGGAAAGAACCAATGCGTTATACCCGGAAATTATGCAATCTTCAACCGTAGTGCTTAGTTGTTGCGAATGTTGAATTAATTCTTCAATGTGCTTTGCTGGATTGAATTCTATTGATTGGCTGCTGTTAGGTTCAATAGTTGATTTCGATTCTACAGTGATGGTTTCAATAAATCGCTGTCCTAAAGTATTAGATTCTAATAATGATTTTATTCGCGATGGGCCTAAAGAAGTTCCAATCTTTCCAGCGCCTTTTTCCCAGTTGGAGGTGATTACACATGTTCTATTCGCTTTCATATTCCCGGGGTTGATAATTTGCAATTTAGAAGAAAAATTTATGAATACAAACCCCAAGTCTATTTGCGTTTCCAAACCCTATATCCAATAAATGAATCGGTTTGTTTAAATTGATGCAAGAAATATAAGTCGGGTTTATAGGTGTTTTTTGTTATTAAATAGGAAGGCTCGCTCGGTTCGCCATCGCGAATCCATACCTTTCTAGCTTCCTGTTTAGGATAAGGATGGCCTTTGATTTTATCGCGGACCATAGCTGAAGATGTAAACCAGCTACCGGTAAAATTTCTGGGTGTAAATTTACCATGGTAATAGATAGCATAGGTTTTAAAGCCTTGATTTTCAATGAGAATTTGTTTGTGATTCAATTTCTTGATATACAAAGACAATGGATTTTGTAGGGTGTTAGCGGCAGAGGGTAGTAAGAGGGTATAGGATGCAATGGCTACCAACAAGGTTATTAATAATAAGTTGCCCTCCATGAATTCTTTTTTCCCTGTTTGAAATATCATTTTAACGATGAAAACAATTCCAATAAATAGTATTAAACCCGGTAGTAAAGTGATTGTAGACCAAGGTCCCGATTCCAATATTGCTATAGCATAAGAATCCAAGCTGCTGAACCATCGGCTATGCCTCCAATCTACCCAATTTAGCGCTATAGGACCCGCCCAAAGCACAATACACAGGATGAATCCACTCAATATTAACCATAATTTTTGCCCAGATGTGGTTACGGCTCTATTGGTATAAACCAAATAACAATGATAGGCAGCAAAGTAAGTAATCGGCCACCAACAAAGACTAGAATAATGGATGATTTTAGTGGAAACAATGGAAAAAATCAAAAGAACTATCCAAAACATGCTGCGCATTAAAAAATGCCAACTCTCCAAAATATAGTCTTCTTCTCCTTTCTTTGTTAAGTATTTTACAGCAATTGCCGATGATGGAAAGCACAAAATAAGCAAAACAACGATGTGGTAAAACCAAGGTTGTGTATGCCATTCAAATTGACCTCGTATTAATTCTTGTTGATAAGAGAAAAATGACACAAAAAAAGAACTCCCTAACAGTTGATAAACCTTAAATACCCAACCTCCAACGAGTATAAAAATGGGCAATAGAAACAAGAAAAATTTACCCGTTAATAAATCGTGCCATCGACCTCGATAGAGCGTAATCCAACCAATAATAGCCAAGAAAATAATTAAAGCTGCCTGCCCTTTGGTTAACGTAGCAAGGGCAATAAACAAACCGCTAAGTAAATAATAAATATGGGAGCGCTCACCGTGAATTTCGGCCCGACTTATTTTATACCAATTCCACAAGGACAAGACAATAAGTAAATTGAAAACAGGATCAATAATTGCGGATTTCCAATAGATAAACGTGGCAAACGTACAAAGCAGGGTAATTGCCCAAAATATACCTAACATCCTCCTGCCTAAATATTCTCCTACATGATAAACGAAGTTTACCGTTACGATGCCTGCAACGGCATTGGGTAATCGATAAACCCAAGAGTGATCCCCAAATATATTTACAGCCAGTGCTTGAAATATTATGGCCAATGGGGGCTTTTCCCAAAATGGTTCGAAGCCCATTTGAACATACCACCAATTGTTTGTTAATGCCATTTCGCGGGCCGATTCGGCGAAATTTAATTCATCCCAATCAAATAAGGGTACCAAGCCAAGTCCAGGCAATAGTAGCAGCGCAGCAACTATTGTTAATAGAATATGGATGGTGAGTTTTGACATATTTTCTGATTGCAGTAAGAAGAATAATGGCAATTAACTAGATTCCCTGCGCTTAAACAACTTTGGTAAGCCAATTGCGTATTATCCATTGGGATGTTTGCAAGAATATAAGAGCTAATATCCCCCCGATACTTACATCTAGTAAGGAATGCTGACCCAAATATATACGCGAATATGCCATTGCTGCGGCTAAATACAATAAACACAGCTGTACTATTTTGTTATTTTTTCGTAAAAGAGTGTTAATACTAAGGGCAATGAATCCATAGCATAAAACGGCAATTGCCGTATGACCACTCGGAAAAGAGTTCCAATACTGTAGTGGTACCCCAGGTATAGATCGTATTTGTTCAATTGCAACGGTGGCCGGCCTAGGTGCATTCACCCATTGTTTTATAGCTAATACGATTAATCCCTGAATAGATGCGGTTGCCAAAAATACAATTCCTACAATACGATTGGTGTAAAACGATAATATTGCGGCGATTACAATAAGAAGCCACTCGGCCGTTTGGGTGTAGAAATTAAAAAAAACATCGGCTTCGTGAAATCCATTTCGATGAATATACCAAGTAATGGGCATATTTAATCCACCGATAGCTATTAAAAACGCCGATAAAAACAGCACAAAAGCTCCTTGAGTATAGGTGGAGGAATGGATCATGTGTACAAATATAATTCTAACTTCATGGCAGATAATTTTGAAATTAACATCAAAATGCCTTTTTTGCACTAGAGATACCCCAAATCAATGCAATATGGCTACAGGTAATGCGAGAATAAAAATAGAATTGGAATACCCACTTCGTTCCTCACCAACAATAATATATCAGTATATTTCTAATCCATCCGGTTTACAAAGTTGGTTTGCCGATCACGTAGGCGTAAAAAGTGGGACCCAATATGTTTTTCAATGGGACGATGGAACGAAAACCGAAGCGAATCTTATTAAAAATGTGGTTAATAAGTACGTGAAGTTTAGTGTAGCTGCCTCGCCTTCGCCAGAAGAGTTTTTAGAGTTTCGGATTCAACAAGACGAAATAACTGGGGATGTTGATTTGCTCATTACCGAATTTGTAGACGAAGGAGAAGAAGAAATGGCGGCTTCTATTTGGGATGCTGCTGTAGACAGTCTTAAATATATTATTGGTGGTTAAGTTCATTTAACGCTAACCAACTCAACAATCCGCAACCAAACTCCAACGCATCTTCATCAATGTCGAAACCAGCATTATGCACACTTATGCCGGTATTTTTGCTGTCAGATTTTGTACCTAATCGATAAAAACAACTCGGTACTTCTTGCGAATAATACGAAAAATCTTCTGCGGCCATCCAAATACCTAACGGTTCTACATTTTCTGAACCCATGTATTCATTGGCTGAGCTAATACAGCGTTCTGTTAGGGGTTCGTTATTCCTTAAAAACGGATATCCTCGAACAATATTGAAATCTACCGTACCGCCCATACTTTCAACGATTCCCTTAGCCATTGTAACCATTTTCTCGTGCGCACTAGTTCGCCAAGTTTCGTCTAATGTTCTAAACGTCCCTTCCAAAATCACCTCCGATGGGATAACATTGGTGGCTCCGTTGCCAATTATTTTGCCAAAAGTAAGAACAGAGGGTAGGGTGGGATTGGCATTTCTAGATACAATTTGTTGTAGGGCAACAATTAAATTTGCCGCAATTGCAATTGGATCTACCGTTAAATGTGGCATAGCCCCATGGCCACCTTTTCCATGGATTTTTACATATATTTCATCCGTGCTTGCCATGTATAATCCTGGTCGGAATCCTACTTTGCCGGTGTAAATGGCTGGCATAACATGTTGGCCAATCATAACGTCTATATCGGAAAGTACACCCTCTTTTATCATTAACGATGCTCCACCGGGTAGTTTTTCTTCTCCAGGTTGAAAAACAAGTTTAATTCTACCTTGAAATTGATCTTTCAGCTCATTTAAAATGGTTGCTGCACCCAATAAACTCGTGGTATGGGCATCGTGACCACAGGCATGCATAATTCCTTCCTTTTTGGAGCGGTATGCTCTACCATCATTTACTTCAACAATTGGCAAAGCATCCATATCGGCCCTCAGACCCACCGTTTTTGAATTTGGATTTCTACCTTCGATGGTGGCTACAACACCTGTATTGGCTAATCGTTCCGTTTTCAACCCCAACGACTGTTGTAAATAACGTTCAACCAGTGCGGCCGTTTCGTGTTCTTGAAACGATAATTCTGGATTCTCGTGAATCAATCTGCGAATTTCAATTAATCGTGGCAATAGCGCCTTGGCTTTTTCCTGTATCGCTGCTTTATTAACCATGGTATTTGGATTTTCCCGTAAGTAGAGGGTTCTTTGCAAATCTAATAACTTTTTTTGGAGTATATTAGTAGTTTAGATTATAGCATGATTACCGAACAGTCCATTCAACATTTATTAACGGTTGTACCGATTGATGAGGTAGTTGGCGATTATGTCTCTTTGCGGAAAAGTGGATCGCGTTACAAAGCGCCTTGTCCGTTTCACAATGAAAAAACGCCCAGTTTTGTGGTTTCTCCAACCTTAGGGATTTACAAGTGTTTTGGCTGTCAAAAAGGTGGAAATGCTATTCAATTTCTAATGGATATCGATAACCTGTCTTTTGCAGAATCAGCAAGGATATTGGCCAATAGATACGGAATAACCCTGGAAGAAACCCGATCAATAGAAGATCAAGATAACTTTAAAGAAAAACAACTACATCGAGAATCAATACAAGCTGCGGTAGATTTTGCCGCCGATTATTTTCAACAGCAACTGCACGATACAGAAGAAGGTGCTTCCATCGCCTTGCCTTATTTCAGGGAACGAGGATTTACCCTAGAAACGATTAAAAAATGGCAGTTGGGGTATAATCCCGAAGGCTGGGAATCATTTACAACAGCCGCATTGGATAAAGGGTATAAATCCGATTTTTTACTGGGAGCAGGGTTGATTAAAGAAAGAGATAATGGGTCGTATTACGATTTATTTAGAAATCGTGTAATATTCCCCATTCACAGTGTCATTGGAAAAGTTATTGGCTTTGGTGGAAGGAAAATGGGTAATGCCGATAATGCGCCTAAATACGTTAATTCCCCAGAAACAGAATTATACAAGAAAAGTGAAGTATTGTTTGGTGTTTTTCAAGCGAAAAATGCCATTAAAAAATTGGATAAAGTATTGCTCTGTGAAGGCTATACCGATGTAATTACCATGCATCAAAATGGAGTTGAGAATGCGGTGGCAAGCAGCGGCACTGCCTTAACCCCAGGTCAAATTAAATTAGTGAAACGATTTACCCAAAATGTTACGGTTATTTACGATGGAGATGCTGCCGGTATCAAAGCTTCTCTGCGCGGGATTGATTTACTATTAGAAGAAGATCTTAACGTTAGGGTGGTTCTACTGCCCGATGGAGAAGACCCAGATTCCTATTGCCAACAATTAGGTGGCGAAGGATTTTCTAGGTTTGTTGATCAAAGCGAAAAAACATTTATTGTGTTTAAAGCTGAATTATTGCTGCAAGAAACAGACGGGGATCCTTTGAGAAAGTCCGATGCGGTAAAGGAAATTCTTAAAAGTGTAGCTCTGATTAAAGATGGCTTAAAACGTAGTACCTTGCTCCAACAATTGGCCGGAGTTTGTCAAATGGAAGAGGTTATTTTAACCTCCGAATTAGCCAAATTACTGCGGCAAGAGAAAATTAAGGAAAGTCAACAACTGTTGAATAATGTTTCGCAATCAACCAAAGAGGTACCCGCAGAAATTCATATTCAAGAACCGCTTACGGATAAGGAACAAGAGATGGGATTTTTCCGATTGATGTTGTTGCATGGAAATAAACCAGCGCTGGAATCTAATTCCTTATTTCATTTTCTGAAACAAAAAATTCAAGAAGATGATTTTTTGGAATTTCACGAGCCCTTTGCCCAATTATTGATACCGTATTTTTTAAATACAGAAGATATTCCCGATGCTGGGTTCTTTCTTAATCACGAAAATGAGGAAATTGCTCGGTGGGCCGCCGGCGAATTAACCGCTAGTCATGAGTTAAGTGAAGCTTTTGCTGCTAACTTAATTGACGTAAGTACAGAGGAAACACAGTACCTTGAAGTGGCCATTAATTTGTTGCTTCATTTCAAACGTAAAAAAATAGATAAACTCATTAATTCCAAATTATTAGAGTTGAAAAATCCCGATTGCGACATGGAGGAATTATTGCTGTATGTGGAATTTTTAAATGAACAAAAAAGAGAAATTGCAGCGGTATTGGGAATGGCTGTGAGCAACATGTGGATTAATTGATTATTAATTAATCAGTTGCAATTTTCTTAGTTTACTATCTTTGTACTTATGCTCAGAAGCAAGTGGATTTTTCCAACCACAGTTCTGATTTTGTGTAGTGCGGCGGTGATTGGAAAAGCAACCTTTGAAACTTCTAAGACATCTTTGATTAAGGCGTCGGATACCGCAATTGTATTGCGGAATGATACTCTATTTTACGATACTTTGACCCTTTCTTTAAAGAAGATTCCTTCGGTTATGGCCATGCATCATGTAGCCACAGAGGCAATTCCACAGTGGGCGAATATTTTCACTGCGGTTAAAATAATTGAATCAGGAGTAGATGGCCAATATTCGAAATACTCCAGACTTTATAATAACTTGGTAGGTATGCGTTTCCCTCGTTCTAGAAAAACAACGGCCGTTGCAAAATCAAAAACCAACTACTCAATTTATGCTTCGTGGTATGATTGTATTCTGGATTTTGGGTTGTACCTCGATGGAATTAATCGCAGTTTTACAAAGAAAAATGGCAGACCAACGCAATCCGATCAGGAAATGGTAAGATATCTATACGGAATATATAATACCAACGTTCGGTGGAGGAATGATGTTTTAAAAGTATTGGAAAAGATTCAAGACGCAAATCAACCCGCTGTTCCAATACAGGAATACAATGATCCTGCGCTTAGTATCCCATCGGATAATTAAAATTCTCTCTTTTTAGTTGCAATAATTTGATAGGCCGAGAATACAAAGGCAATTAAAAAACTAATTAAATTCACGCCGAAAATAGCCGAATAATTCCAATAGGCACCTACTATGGATTCCTCTGAAATCCCCGCAGGAACTATGGGTACAACCGCATAATGTCCGGCAATTAATCCACCTGCAATTATTCCAAGTTCCAAAAATATAAAAATCATTGCCATGGCTTTGCCACGATGTAAATCTCCGGCGGTGTCAGTGCCCCATGCAAATAAACTGGGAGCATTGAACCCTTGCCCTAAACCATAACAAAGTGCAGACGTAACAAACGCAATTTCAATAGATAAGATATATTTGCTAGCGATACCAACCAATAGAGCCATCGATATTATTTGGAAAAAAGTTCCAATAGCTGTGCTCCAAGCCCGGCCTAGTTTATCCGAAACTCTTCCGCTGATTAATCGAAAAAATAGCGATGTGGCAATATAAATACTTAAATAAAATCCTTTGTCTTTATACCCCAGCATTTGAGTAAAATCTGGCATCACCGTTAGTAAAGTCCCTAAGGAAATACAAACTAAACCCATTAATAATGATGGTTTCCACGCGGGCCAATAGAATAAGGCCGAGAATTTAAATTCGAACTTTTTTCTTTCGGTTCGATAAGGTTTAGTTTCAGGTAATAGTTGAAACATAATCATAGCTATGGCGGCAAACCCAGAGCTAAAATAAAACAACCAATTTGATCCTAGATGAAATGCAATTTTAGCTCCAAGAGCATATCCCAAGGTGGTGCCTATGTTGTTGAACATACCCTGCCAACCCATCGCTCGTCCTCTATGACTTTCAGGTACAATATCCGCGGTAAATGCAGTGAATCCAGTTGGGGTAAAGCCTGTAGAAAAGCCATGAAAAACGCGTAACCATAAAAAAGAAATCGCGGAACCAACCATGGGGTAAAACCAGCCGGCAATTAAACAGAAAATACAACCACCAATCATTACCACCTTTCGGCCTACATTATCGGCCAACCAACCGCTGAATGGCCTAGCAATTAAGGCACTAAAAGAAAACAACGGAATAATCCAACTTACGTAAGCACCACCCCCACGATGTCGTAATTCTGTAGCTAATTCGGGCAATACAATATTGAAGGATAGAAAAAAACTAAGTGCACCCACACACATTATCCAAAATTCCTTGGGATAGTTGGAAGAGTTAGGCAGGATTTTGGCCGTTTCCATTAATATTTCCCAACCAACGGCATTACTCTTCCTTTGCCAAATGCTTTCGAACTCACACGAAGTATAGGCGGAGCTTGATAGCGCTTGTATTCGCTACCGTTAACCAAAGCAATTACCTTGTCTACGGTAGATGGTTCGTAACCTAAGGTGATGATTTCGTCTCGCCCCCGCTTCAACTCAATATAGTTTTTGAGTATTTCATCCAATACTTCATAAGGCGGTAAGGAATCTTGATCTTTTTGGCCCGGTCTCAGTTCTGCCGATGGCGCTTTTTCAATAATGTTTTTGGGAATTAATTCCTGGTTTCGATTGATGTATTTGGCCAGTGCATATACCTGGGTTTTATAAACATCACCAATGGGGGATAAGGCACCACACAAATCGCCATACAACGTAGAATACCCAACACTCATTTCGCTTTTATTGCTGGTATTCAATAGAATATAGCCAAATTTATTGCTAATACCCATGAGTAATACAGCCCGGGTGCGCGCTTGTAAATTCTCTTCAGCCAACGAAAAGGGTAAGTTTTTAAAAATTGGCTTAAGTGTTTTGATGGTTGAATTATAGATATCTTCAATGGGTAAGGTTATCGAACTATTATCTAATCGTCTAGATAGTTCTAAAGCATCGTTAATACTGTGGTCCGAACTGTACATCGAAGGCATTAAAACAGGGTGCACATTATTGGCCCCCAATGCCTCCGTTGCTAACGCTTGGATTACGGCACTATCGATTCCCCCACTCGCACCAAAAGTTGCCGATTTAAATCCCATTTTCGAGAAATAATCGCGGATTCCAAATACCAAGGATTGATGCAACAAAGCGATGTCATCAGTTTCTAACGGGACGGATTTTTCAGCAATAAATTCCCCTTCTTTATAGTGAAGATAAACTACGGATTCATCAAAACTAGGTAATTGTGCCGCAACTTCCCCCGTTGCATTGATGGCTCTTGAACTGCCATCAAACAGTAATTCTGTATGTACCCCCACCTGATTGCAATACAATACGGGAACACCAAATCGACTTGCTTGTCCTGCAAAAACACGGTTTCTTAACGATTGTTTACCAATATGAAAGGGTGATGCTGAAGGATTTATAATTATTTCAGCCCCCAATGTCACTAAATCTTCACCGGGATGCTGTAAATATTCAAAATCATTGTAAATGTCCCACAGATCTTCACAAATGGCAATGCCGATTTTAGTTCCTTTGTATTCAATAACTTGTGGTTGATTCCCAGGCTCAAAATATCGACGTTCATTAAAAACATCGTAAGTGGGTAGTAGTGTTTTGGGTATGATATGATCGATTTTGCCATCATGAATAAAGCAGCAAACATTCTGTAATTGTCTGCCTTTTCCAGGATTCCTCATCACACCGCCCACTATGGCCGCGATACCATCGCATGCCATGGCTACTGCCTCTAAACTTTGCTCGCATTTTTCTATAAACCAAGGATAATCCAATAAATCATCCGGCGAATAACCACAAACGGAGAGTTCCGAAAATACTACTAAATCTGTTTTATTTTGCTTCGCTTCAAATAATACATCCGCAATCTTTGCCGTGTTTCTCTCAAAATCACCAACCTTATAATTTAATTGGGCTAGGGCAATCTTTAGATTAGCCATCTATTGATTAGAAAATGATACCCATATTGATGGCAATCATGTTGCTGCGCGCATTTACACGTTTGTCTTTAAAGAAATCATTGATCGCATTGTCAAAACGCAATCCTGCAGTGAACCGTGTATTGCCCGTTAATTTATAATCCAAGCCAACGCCGATAATTGCAGGGAATCGTACTCGAGCTACATCGTCCTTGAAATCATATTCTTTTTCCCCAACGGCAGAACCTACAACGTTTGTTCCTGAGAATTGATACACATCATCCGCCTCTAAATTAGGATCGTGAAACGAAATGCCTTTGTTATCGGGATAAACTCGCTGTTGAGTACCTATAGTTGTAGTGGTTAACCTGCTTCTCATCATAAATGACGGTGCAATACCCACTTGAATATAATACTTCATGTTGCCAATTTCTTGGGTTTTCATTTTAATTCCCAAGGGAATTTGTAAATATTGGTTAGCGTAATTAAACTCTAATTCACCACCGCGGAAACTAGTGGTATCGTATCCACCACCAATTTTTGGAGTAACATTTTTCATGGTAGTTGTGGAAGCCACTTTTACTGGAATTGTGCTAACATTCAATTCCGTTGAAAAGAAATAATTTCCACTATTTCCTAAGGCAAAGTCCCCGGTAAGACCATAGGTGAATCCTACACCGGCACCGTTTGCTTTCATTGATCCACTTTGTATTTTCGCCCATGCAATATTTGGACTGATTCGTATTCCCAACTCCATAGTTTTCAATGCTTGGGAGGTGGATTGACTAAAAAGCGCGCTACTAATCATCGCAGTTAAGCCAAAAGTGATGTTTCTTTGTAGTTTCATAATCGTATTCATGCAAAAATCTGTAAAATTTATACCACCTAGACTATGGATTTATCCCCTTGTTTCGGTAATTCTGTTTTCTTGTACACAAAATAGGAGAGATTCCCTTAATACACAACCGAAAATTGAATATAAATCCTTCGTAGGTGAATTGGATAGTTTACGGATTAACGGATGTACCGCAGAAGATATTGTAGCATTAAAGAAAAAACACGGTAGATTCTTTGATTTATGGTGGTACGAAGTAATGGGACTCGGGGTTTTGAATATGGCAACCGATTCAGTAAAAACAGCTCAATTTCAATTCTGGATGAACCAAAATTCTAGGGTTTTTCTATGGGTTAAAAATCATTATCAACGAGAAACAGAATATAAAGATTTATTAAGTAATGGGTTAACCAGACTTCACGGCGAGCTGAACGCGTTTAACGATTCCCTGGCCGCAACCTTCGAAGTATACGATTATTTATCCCAATTTAGTAATTACAGCACATTTACGGATGAGCAAATGGTGATGGAAAATGGTAAAAAACGAAAAAAATACATCTTAGCATACAGCAAAGAGATGTTTCTAAATGATACATTTCCAGTGTATTCGCAACTGGATTTACCATCGTTTTTTACTAAGTACTGCGCAACTAATCAAATAGCATATCAATTAGTTATGGGTTATTTGAAAATGCGCTATGAGCCCGATTATGTAAGGAAATCTATGCTAGATGAGGCCGTTTTCCAAGGCAAAATATGGCATTCTGCGTTAGAAGCTTTTCCAAATAAAAAGCCATGGGAAATTATAGGGTATACCGAAAAAGAATGGCAGTGGTTAGAAAGTCAAGAAGGTCAAATTTGGAAGCATTTTATCGACAATAAACTGCTATTTACTACCCGATTTCAGGACTATAAACGATACTTCGCGTATGGTTTAAAAACCTTCGGTGGTGGTGTCCCTGAAGATTGTCCGCCATTGATAGGTAATTATATAGGCCTGCGTATAGTTCAAGCTTGGGTTAAAGAACAAGGCGATTATAATTTATACAATCTTTGGAAAATAAAAGATGCCAATACATTATTACAACAATCAACTTACAATCCTATCAAATAATACATTATGAATCAAGATTTGTTCAATTACATGCAACCCAGATTAAAAGAAAATCAGTTTATTCAATTTATTGGATTATCGTTGGATGATATTGAAGCCGGATTTGCGGAGATGCATATCGACATAGAAAATCACCATATGCAACATACTGGATTTACACACGGCGGGGTTACTGCTACTATTTGTGACGTAGTTACCGGAATATCGGCCTACACCACAGCGCCCAAAGGGCTGAATGTAGTTACCGTGGATTTAAAGGTAAGTTATGTTAATCCCTCAACAGCCCCAAGAATTAAAGCCATTGGGAAAGTGAAGAAAAGTGGTAAATCCTTGATATTCTGTGAAGGGGAAGTTTATGATGTATTTGCGAATGGCGATGAAAAATTAGTGGCAACCTGTGTCTCAATTATGGCGGCTGTGGACATTCCAACGGTATCTGCTAAGTGAAAAGAAACGGCTAACTTTGCTCCATGAAATACCGGCAAACCTTATATACTAATTATCATTCCACCCAAAGTGGCCGGGCTTCATTAACCGATGCAAAACAGTTGTTCGAAAGGGAAGTTGATCAGTTCGATAAGGAAATAATCCCTTTACTTTCAACAGTAGCTAAGTCGGCCAAAGTATTTGATTTAGGATGCGGAAGTGGAAGTTTATTGCAAGCGCTATCCAATGTGGGATTCAACAATATTTCGGGTATGGATTTGAGTAAAGAACAAGTAGAACTTGCGCATTCTTTGGGCGTAAATTGTGTTGAAATGGGCAATGGTCTAGAGTTTCTAGAAGCATGCACTCATACCTATGATGTAATTCTTGGAATGGATATTATTGAACATTTTACCAAGGATGAGTTGGTTGAATTATTGCAAACGATAAAGCGCGCTTTAACCCCTAATGGGATTGTGATTTTCAGGACTCCCAACTTAGATTCCCCCATGGCCTCCGTTTTTGCTAATGGAGATTTTACCCACGAAAACTATCTAAATGCCTCATCGGCCCAACAAGTTTTGTTAGCTACGGGGTTCAATAATGTTCAGATTCTATCGAGCTTTATGCAAGTAAAATCTGTTTGGAAAGAACTGTTACGAAAAATCATTTATCAAGTAATGCTAATTAGATTAAAGTTGCAATTGTTTGCAACGGCCAGAAGTACTCGGAATATTGTGTTTACACCCAATATGATAATAATTGCATCTAACCAATAAGTTATGGATCAGTCTAAGATAGCGTGTATTACTGGAGCTAGCAGTGGAATTGGAGAGGCAACCGCTCACGCATTATTTAGCCTTGGTTTTCGTTTGATAATCATAGCTCGAAGAGCGGATCGATTGGAAAAAGTAACGTCAGATCTACAAACCAAAGGAGCCGATGTTTTATCCATTGTATTGGATGTGCGCGATTCAAAGGCCGTAGAAAATACCTTTCAGAATTTACCAAATGATTGGAAAAGTATCGATGTATTGGTTAATAATGCGGGTTTAGCACAGGGGTTATCAAAGGTATATGATGGAAATCTATCGCACTGGGATGCTATGATAGATACCAATGTGAAAGGTTTGTTATATGTAAGTCGACAAGTACTTCCTGGCATGATAGAAAGGCAATCAGGCCATGTTATAAATATTGGGTCCATAGCAGGAAAAGAGGTTTACGATAAAGGTAATGTCTATTGCTCTACTAAGTTTGCCGTTGATGCTTTAACCAAAGCGATGCGGATAGAAACTGCAGAACACGGTGTGAAAGTAACCGGAATACACCCTGGGGCTGCGGAAACGGAATTCTCCATAGTGCGTTTTGAGGGTGATTCAGAAAGAGCCAAAGCCGTATATCAGGGCTTTGAGAATTTAGTAGCAGAAGATATAGCCGATGCAATTTCATGGGTAGTGAGCAGAAAACCCCATGTTAATATCAATGATTTAGTGATTATGCCTCAAGCGCAGGCGGTTGCGGGTGTAATTGTGCGTAAATAAAAATATCCCTTTATATTGGCCTTGTCATGAGTAATAAGAATAAAAATAAAAACGGGGTGGTTTACTCTACCAATCCCAATTATACTTACGAGACTGAATCCGAAGAGCAAGAAACATTACCTATAACGCAACAGATATTATATGTTCGGCGCGAAGTAAGAAATGGGAAACCCTGTGTTGTTATAAAAGAATTCATCGGTAATTCACAAGATCTTAAAGAATTGGAACGCAAGATAAAAAATCATTGTGGTGTAGGTGGATCTGCTAAAGAAGGGGATATAATTATCCAAGGCGACTTACACGCAAAGGTTAAGTTGTTCTTGCAAGCTCAGGGTTATAAAACCAAGGGGTAACGATTGGGAAATACCGAGGTTACTTCTTTAGCTTATCCTTAAACTCTTTTTTGAACTTCTCCACTTTTGCCCCTACTACATAAACACAATATTGATTCTCTGGGTTATTAGTGAAATAATCTTGATGATACGATTCTGCTGTGTAATAATTATTCAAAGGAATAATCTCAGTTACTATAGTGCCTTCCCACAACCCGGATGATTTTACGGCTTCTTTACTTGCGAACGCGATGATTCGTTGAGCTTCATTTTGATAATATATCCCACTCCTGTATTGAGTGCCTATGTCGTTCCCCTGCCGATTTAATGTTGTTGGATCGTGAATTCTCCAAAAAACTTCCAATAATTCTTGGTAGCTGATTTTGGAAGTATCGTAGGTGATTTTAATAACTTCGGCATGTTTTGTTATCCCTGAACAAACTTCCTCATAGGTGGGATTTTCTTTGGTTCCGTTGCTATAGCCACATTCAATGGCTGTTACGCCCTCTAGTTTTTGGTAAACCGCATCCAAACACCAAAAACAACCACCGGCTAGCACGGCAGTTTCAGTTCCTTGTATTGATTCGTTTGATTTCATACTGCGAATTTCATTGTTTTTATTGGAAGTTGTCTCGTAATTATTGGTTGAATTTTTTGATAAAAAACCACCGCAAGCGGTGAACAATGAGACGAAAAGACTCGAGAAAATAAAGAAGAATTGTACCAATCTATTTCGTTTCATGCAACATAGTATTAATTAGAGCGATACTGGTGCCAACAATTAAACCCGTAAGCACATCGGAGGGGTAGTGCTTTCCCGCTGTGATGCGCAAAATGCCCGTGCTCAGTGCTAATGCAACACCCGACAATGCAGTGGCTTTGCCCCAGTTGAGTGCGGAACCATTATAATTCTTGTAGGTTGCCAGCAGTGCAGTGGTAGCCATCGTAGCACAAAGAGCAGAGTGTCCGCTAAAAAATGAATAATAATTATCCGAATGCTCTTCTTCAATTAATCCAGTTCCCTTAACGTAGGGTCTATTTCTACCTACAAGAACTTTGCTTATTTGTACAACGTTGGCCGTGAGCCATACATTTTGTGCCATAACAACACCATAGGCTAGTTGTTGTTGTTTTGGCAGAGCAAGTCCTGATAGAGTTGAAGCAGCGAGTGTGCTTATGAAAGTAATATCCGAAATAGTAGCATTGCGTTTATTTAAATAAGGTTGATTCCATTGGTCAATACCTTTTATCTGCCAGGTGTTACTTGGCGTGTTATAGTGTTGGCTAAGATAAAAGGATGCTCCCGAAAGCAGTATCATACTACTTCCGAGGGTTACTTCTCTTTTTGAAGATAACTGAAGATTTTGACCGAATAAATTTGTTGTTAAAGCACTGGATGCCAAAACAATAATGCACATTTTTTTAAGTGTCAAAACTACACTTTTCAATTTATGGGTATGCTTTAAATTGTTGTATTTCAATATATTGTTATTTTTATAGCTAACCAATAATTTTATTTTTGTGTGTTGGTAATTTAACTTGGTAAAGGATGATTAAAATCAGTGACCTTACCAATTGGATAAAGTACCTTTGTATGGTCAAAGTTATTGAATTTTGGTAATGCAGAATAATGAAATTATTGCAGGGCTAAAGAAAAACGCCGCTGCTGTGTACGAAAACCTCACTACAGAGGAATTAGTGGCGAAAGCCTTGGAAAGAAACGAGGGTGTTATTGCATCATCTGGTGCTTTAGCGGCTGATACTGGTGAATTTACAGGAAGAAGTCCTAAAGACAAATTTCTAGTTAAAGACAATTTAACCGCAGAAACGGCTTGGTGGGGTACCGTAAATCAGCCTTTCGAGTCCGCGGCATTTGATGCTTTACTGAATAAAGTTATAAACCACATGGGGGGCAAGGAGTTGTTTGTTAGAAACGCTTACGCCTGTGCGGATTCCACTTATCGATTAAATATTCAGGTGGTTACAGAATCAGCCTACCAGAATTTATTCGCTAAGCATTTATTCTTACGTCCAACGGCAGAAGAAATTTCAACGGCACCAACAGAATGGATAATTGTTGCATCTCCTAGTTTTAAGGCGGATCCGGCCGTTGATGGTACACGTCAACACAATTTTACCATCGTAAACATGTCTCGTAAAATCATTTTGATAGGAGGCAGTGGTTATACCGGTGAAATCAAAAAAGGTATTTTCGGAGTTTTAAATTACATTCTTCCGCAGGAAAAGGGCGTGTTGAGTATGCATTGCTCAGCGAATATAGGGGCAGAAGGCGATACAGCGATTTTCTTCGGTTTGTCAGGAACGGGTAAAACAACGCTAAGTGCCGATCCTAATCGTAAGTTAATTGGCGATGATGAGCACGGATGGGGCGCTAATTCTGTATTTAACTTTGAAGGCGGTTGTTACGCGAAATGTGTTAACCTAACCGAAGAAAAGGAACCTCAGATTTGGAATGCTATTCAATCAGGTTCATTGGTTGAAAACGTTCGATTCCGCGACGGTGGTAACGAAGTTGATTACGATAATATATCTGTTACTGAAAACACTAGGGCAGCGTATCCAATCGATTATATTGATAATATTGCAGTTCCCTCCGTTGGCGATGCACCAAAGAATATTTTCTTTTTAACTGCCGATGCTTTCGGTGTACTTCCTCCGATTTCAAAATTAACCACGGGTCAAGCTATGTACCATTTTATTAGCGGTTATACCGCTAAAGTTGCAGGAACAGAAGCTGGAGTAACTGAACCGCAAGCAACATTCTCTGCTTGCTTCGGTCAAGCATTTTTACCGTTACATCCTACCAAGTACGCTAAAATGTTAGGAGAGAAATTAGAAGCCAATCCAAACGTAAATGTATGGTTGATAAATACTGGTTGGACTGGAGGTCCTTACGGTGTTGGTAGTAGAATGAAATTGAGCTATACTCGTGCTATGATTACCGCTGCTTTAGAGGGTAATTTAAATGGCAGCTTTACCGCTCATCCAACATTCGGTGTTCTTATGCCCGATAGCTGTCCCAATGTTCCCGCAGAATTATTACACCCAAGAAATACTTGGAATGATAAATCTGCTTACGATGCTCAGTGTAATAAACTTGCAGTTTTATTCAACGATAACTTCAAGAAGTTTGCAGAAGGAGCTAGCGAAGAAATCATCCAAGCTGCACCGAAATTGGCTGCTGAGCAGTAGTAGATTTGATCGAAAATAGCTTATTAAACCGGTACAATTATTGAATTAGTTAAAGTTGTACTAACAATTAATAAAAAAAGCCCTTAGAATCTATTTCTATGGGCTTTTTTATTTCCACAAAGTGTTGATTATATTAGATAAATCAATAGATTTGAACTTCTTCACAATTGCAACATGTTGGCCAAATTTGATATTGGATTTAATTTTTCGGTATTTGATGCCGGAACCGCTACTTCCAGTAAGAGTTGGCTACTTGAATTAAAAGAACATTTAATTCCTAAAATCGAAGTTTTATTGGATAGAGAAATTACGGTTTTAGAGGTTAAATCTAAAAATTCATTGGATAGATTTGAGCCTGAATATTGCAGTGAATTAAAAAAAGTTGCTGCCATTATTTCGATATTATCGTTCAAATCCGTTCGATCCGATAAGTTTACTGTGGAGTTAGAGGAAATTTCGAAGGAATTACTTAATGGTGATTCCAATATGAAATTTTTCCCGGTTTTAAGACAGCCTGTTCCAGTTGAATTGGTCCCTTTAGTATTGAGTTCTGATATCCAATATCCCTTTTTTAAAAAGGATGAGGAATCCAATACGGTTTTAGAAATGTCGCCAAGCAACTACAATAATACGAGTAGGGAATATGATGAGTTATTGGAAATATTAGCATCAGATATTGCTAAGTTTTTAAATAAAGATTCAATTCAAACCAATCATCGTTGGATGGAGAATAAACCCGATGAGAAAAATTTGACAATTTATTTAGCAGAGGCGGCAGAAGATCAACTAGTAGCGAGAGAAACCATCAGAAGAGATTTGCTAAAACAGGGTTATACGATTATTCCAAGAACGAATATTGTTCAGCGAATGCCTTCATGTCAAATGGAAATCAGTAGAAATATGCAGCAATGTAATTTGGCCATTCATCTACTAGGCGGAATTTATGGGACGGTACCCGAAGGAACAGCACGATCATTGGCTGAAATCCAAAATGATATTTCAGAAGAGTTTTCTGTTGATAACAGTTTAACAAAGATTATTTGGATTCCTAAGAATGTAAAGTTAACAGATGAAAGACAGAAATTGCTGATTGAGGATCTGCGAAGTTCGATTAAATCGGAAAATACTACACTAATAGAAGGGGAACTTACAGAATTACAATCTTTATTGCCTAGTAAAATTGAAGAAGCAAGAAAACTCTTGAATTCAAAAAAAGTAGAAATGAATGACAGTGAATCAAAGCCAAATAAGGTCTATTTGATTGCGGATGTTGCCGATTCTTCCAATATTCAGGAAGTGTATACAATTTGCAAATTGGAAGGTTGTGAAGTATTACAGATTGATCCAAACGTAGATGAATCTGAAATAAGACTAGCTCATTCTAGGTCACTTCAAAACTGTGACGCTGTGATATTGTACTTTGCTTCAGGATCAACCAATTGGTTACAAAGTAGATCTAGAGACTTGTTACGTGCAACTTCTTACGGGAGGGCTAATAAGTCTATGCCCAAATTAATTGTTCGAGGTAAAGAAAAATCGGCAATACAATTGAAAAGTAAAGATTTTGACTTAATCGCAGAATCCTCTTCGGACTTTTCGTTGGAATTAAAAAATTGGATTGAGTCGTGGAAGAACTAATAATTAATAGTATTGAGGTTTCCAATCCTTACCCAGGATTAAGGTCTTTTGAACCTGAAGAAGATTTTTTATTTTATGGTAGAGAACAGCAAATAGATGATTTAATAAGGAAACTAAGAAAGAATAAGTTTTTAGCTGTATTAGGTACTTCTGGAAGTGGTAAATCATCATTGGTGAAATCCGGGGTAATACCATCGCTGTATAGCGGATTCATGTCTGGAACAAGTTCTTTATGGAATGTTGTTAATTTTCGCCCTGGGTCAAACCCTACGAAAAACTTAGCCAAAGCGTTGTTCGATAATACGAAGAATCATTTAGAACAACTTGGGTTGAATAGTAATGATGGTTTAAATTCGATAGAAGCCACACTGAAAAAATCCGCCCATGGTTTGGAACAATTTTATCAAAAATTTGCAGTACCTGGTGAAAATCTTCTGTTGTTAATCGACCAATTTGAAGAGTTGTTTCGATTTACATCTGCCGATAATTCTACGCATTTTATTGAAGCCAAACATTTGTTAGATAACTTGTTATGGGCAACTAAGTTTACAGAATTACCGATTTTTGTTGTCATCACAATGCGCTCTGATTTTTTGGGTGATTGTACCCATTTTGAAGGACTTCCCGAAGCAATTAACGAAGGAAATTACTTAGTACCTAAAATGACGAGTGATCAGCTACGATCTGCTATTGTTGGCCCCGCAGCAGTGGGTGGTGCGACAGTAAGCAATGAGTTGGTTAATCGTTTGCTGCAAGACATAGGTGAGAATCAAGATCAATTACCCATTTTACAGCATGTACTTATGCGAGTTTGGGAATGTTGGAATGATAAATATAAGCGAGAAGGTAAATTAGATGTTTTTCACTATGAGGAGGTGGGTACAGTAACGCAAGCCTTATCGCTACACGCTGAAGAAGCCTTTTTAGAATTAAAAACCGATAGATTACAGGATGTTTGTAGAGCCTTGTTTCGAACTTTAACAGATCGAGGTAACGATGGTAGAGGTGTTCGCAGGCCTACACCGATGTCCAAGGTGATGGAATTAGTAGGTGCTAGTTTTGAAGAGGTTTCACAAGTTGCAAATACATTCAGAAAAGTAGGACGAGCATTTTTAGTTCCTGCAGCAAAGTCTTCGCTATCAGAATCTTCGGTTTTAGATATTTCTCACGAGAGTTTAATGCGTGTTTGGCAGCGATTAATTCGTTGGGTGGAAGAAGAAAGTGAGTCGATTGATATGTATGTTCGATTGTGTGAAGCTGCTGATCAGTACGAAAATAGAAAAGGTAGTTTATGGCGAGATCCAGAGCTTACATTAGCCTTAAAATGGAGAGCCGATAATTCGCCCAATATTGCTTGGGCATCAAGAATTAATGGAAATTTTGAACGAGCAATGTTGTTTTTGGAATACTCCGAAGAACAACAAAAACGGGAAATTGAATTTGCAGAAAATCAGCAGAAACAAAAATTACTTCGGGCTAGAAGGTTTTCTATTACAATTTCAATTATTGGTGTAATAGCCTTAGGCTTTGGAGTATGGGCATTTTTTGAACGAATCAAAGCAGAGGAAAATAGAAAAAAAGCAGAGTTAAAAGAAATAGAAGCCAAAGAACAAACAGAAATAGCCAGAGGTGAAAAAGCAAAGGCAGATCTTTTAGTAAAGGAGATTTCTTCTGCTCAGTCCGATTTAGAAAAGCAATTTAAAGAAATTAAAGCACTGCAAGTGCAAGCAGAAGCGAATCTAGTGAAAGCCAATAATGCCACAAAGGCAGCAAAGATTGCGGCAGAATTAGCAAAATCAAACGAAACCAAAGCAACGGCTGCTGCTGAATATGCAGAGAATCAACGAAAATTTGCAGAAAAACAAACCGCCATTGTTGAAGAGAATACAAAAAAATCAGTTATTGCTCAAACAGCCTTAAGCTCTGTAATTAAATTAGAAGAAAAAGAATTTGAAAAAAGTAAACAAGAAGTTCTGACAGCTTTGGAAGATGCTAGGAAACTTAAATTTACAGATTTTTACAACCATATTCTTTTGCCAATGTATTTTAACTGGGCTTGGAATAATCAGGAAAGAAATTTGCTACGAACTGGCAGTCCTGTAAGGCAGATGTTGTATTACAAGAAACTCGACCAAGTAATTGCTTTATCGGAAAATGGAACCGTTCGTGTCTTTAAAATTTCAGCAGATCATAATCGTTTAAATCTAATAAATTCTACAAAAACGATTAATGGAATTCAATCTATTGCTCTTAATGAGATAACCGGCAAATTTTATTTGGGTTTAAAAAATGGTAATTTGGCTGTTGCATCCGTTGCGGCCAATAACCTAGTAGTAGAAAAACAAATACCGGCCAAAATACCATTTAATAATTTTACAAAAGTGAATGTTATCGCTGGAAATGTAATAATTCAACAAGGTACAACGGCGTACATTTGGAACGAAACGATGCAAACACCAACTATTGTATCGGGAGTTTCTGCCGTTGCATTCTCAAATAAATCTTCCGTGGCATGGATAAGAAATGGTAATTTGGAATTCTTTGCAGATAATAAGAATTTACTTGGTAAACCTACCAAATCAGCCAAAATAGATGTTCAATTTGTAACTGCTATGTCGTTTTCTTCAACCGGTGATACTATCGCAATAGGAAGTAGACGAGGTAGAATGGGTTATTATTATACCAATCAAAATACATTTTCAGTCTTTAAAACATTGCATTTATCGGAAGTAACATCGTTAAATTGGGTTTATGATTTAAATGGTAAAGCGGTCATATTATCAACGGGGTTTGATAATTATCTACGAATCATTGGAATTGATGAATTTTTAACCTCAGATTATGCGAACAAAGTGGTTAAAATGAAAATTCATGATTCATGGATTTATGATAGTCGTTGGATCCCTAATCACCATGGTCTGGTTTCAATTTCTGAGGATTTTTCAATTCGTTTTCATCTGTTGGACTTGGTATATTTAGAAGCAGAACTCAAAAAATAATGGGATGAGAAAAGAAATTTTAGCAGTAGTTTTAGTTTTATTATTTCAAATTTGTATTGGCAGTGTAAAGGCACAATCCGATACCACCGATATGTCGAATATCGAGTCGTCTATTTGTGGGAAAAATACAATAACCCAAGCTGAATTAGACTATCAATTGGGGGGATTCTTTACCTGTATTTCAAGATTAAATACCTGTATACAACGCAATGGTTTTGCTGAGAATGAAAAAATAGATGCCATGAAATGGATTGCAATGGCTTACTTAGCTATGGATTCTATTGAAGCAGCGAACCGCACAATAACAGCTATTTTAACTCTAAAGGATAATTTTGAAACAGAACTAAGAGATCCAGAGCGATTAAAATTACAAGTTAGATTTATTCGTGCGTCGATGCAGGCCAATCTCACTACATCGGTTTCTAAAAAAGCAGAGAAAATTGAATTAGCGCCCGCAACTATACAGGTAATAACAGAGGAAGATATTAAGCGCAGAGGATATCAAGATATTACACAGATATTTTATGATTTGCCTGGTTTTGATGTTTCTAGAACCTTTGGTACATCATACGCTACCGTTTATCAACGTGGTTATCGAACTTCGGCATTAACAGAGCGTATGTTATTTATGATTGATGGGGTAGATGATAACGAATTATGGACTAACGCTGTGTTTTTGTCTCGTCAGTTTCCCGTTTCAAATATTAAACGAATTGAAATTATTTATGGTCCGGCATCTACTATCTATGGACCTAATGCTTTTACAGGAGTTGTAAATATCGTAACTAAATCACCGTCGGATGTATTTAAAAATAAAGATATTGCAGGTAAGCGTTTGGTAAATGTAAACGGTATCGCTACTAAAGGAGCACTCAATACCAATATGGCTGAAATAAATGGTAGTTTGGGGTCTAATGGTGTTTTCGCGCAAGCAACAGCCAGAGTGTATACCACCGAGGATTTGGATTTAAGTCAGTTTCCTAATTGGGATGGAAAATGGAAATCAACCCCTGACTATTACAGAGAAATAATGACGATTGATACCTTTAAGCGTTATGGCGCGAAAGGCGATACAAATGCCATAGGTTATTTTAAATCAATCGATAAAAATGGACTTTACCACACGTATTCAGCGGACAGTACACGAATAATTCCTACCGAATATGCACTTAAAAAGATGGATTCACTGGATCAATCCAATTACCAACTCGGTAAAAAGTATCTAGGGGAAGCCGGACAACAATTTAAACCCGGTAGAAATCTCTTTAAGGAAAAGGATGCAAATTATTATTTCTCTACTAAAATTACGCTGGGTGACTTTGTTGTAGGTGGACAATTTTGGGAAAGCGTTGAAGGGGCATCGCCCGATTATGTAGATAGTCTATTTGCTGTAAATAGCGATTTTAATTCTTGGCATGTACGACAACAGATATACTTTTGTAAGTATACCAAACGTTTTGGAGATAAATTAATAGTTACTAATAATACCTATTTCAAAACATCAGATTTTGGGAACAATTCGATCATTACTCAATATAGATCATTTGCGAATGGTGGCGGAGGTGTTGGACAATTGACGCTGGATAGTTTAATAAAAAATGTAGAACCTGGATATTTGCGCAGATACTATTCCCAACAAAGTAAGCAGTACAGGGATGAACTGAGATTTAATTATCAATTAAGCCAACACAGTGATTTAATTTTTGGAGCCGAAATTAGAAATGGACTTTTACAAGTAGATTATATTACCTATCCAAGAGAAAATCCGTCATTATATGGGAGGGTTAATCCTAAGTTAGAAGGAGGAAACCATATTACCGTTGTAGATTTTGGTACTTTTGGTCAGTATAATTACTCCAATCCGTCAAAATTTTTAAATATCGGAATTGGGGGTAGGGTAGATAACAAAATTTTTAATGAGCGAAGCACATTGGGCTATCGATTGAAATTTAATCCTCGATATTCAATAGTGTATTATCCCAATAAATGGATTGTTAAAGCGGTATACTCTGAAGCAATCATGGATGCAAGCCAATATAATCGATTTTCAACCATCCCAAATGTAAAGGTTGGTAATGAGTTATTGAAACCTGAAAAAGTGCGTGATTTGGAATTAGTTGTCTTTAAAGCCTTGGGATCGGAGAATCAGTCTTCCATTGAGGTAAATGGATTTTATGCTTCGTATTTGAATATTACTCGAAACGGTTTAGTTGATAAATTGGAAATATTTGAAAATACAGGAACCGCTGAAGTAATGGGCCTTCAAACAGTATTGAAATTAAATATCTCAGAAAATGTATATTTTTATGCAAACACTACCCATTTAAATACAAAAGTTAATGAAACAGATAGTGCTAGGGTAAAAGTTATGTCTGATATATCCCCGTTTAATGCCAATGCAGGATTGGGCGTTTTTTTACCTCATATTAAAACGAATATTCAGTTTATGTTAAATCATGTTTCCGCGAAACCAACAGGTTGGGAGACGTTTGGTAGTCTTTCTAATCTTAAAGAAATACCGGGTTATCAATTGGTGAATATGAATATTGATGTACAATTATTTAAGCAAGTTAGCTTGCAAATAAAAGGCTATAATTTAACGAACGCCAAATTTTTCAGCCCCGGAGCTCGCCTAGGTACTGGCAGTTATAGTGCAATGATACCTCAGTATGGTAGGATGTTTTTTGGTAGTATGGTATTTAATTTTTAACCAATGAATTGGTTAAGAAAATGGTTTTATAGCGGTCTTTCTACTGGTGGATTTTGGATCGCAAAAAAGCTAGGCTATCAATTTGTTTTGTTAGGTGTAATCTCAGCCCTGCTTGTTGAAGGAGTTTATAGAAAAGATTATTCTACAGGTATTGAGATAGATGTATTATTAATTGCAGTTTGTTATATAGGTTTTCAAGTCCTCTTTAATCGGTTGTCAAAGCTACTGTTAACCGATTACGGCTATTTGGGTGCACTGAGGCGTTTTGGTATTTTTGTTTTAGCATTTATAACATTATTGTTATTACAATATTCGTGGCCGATTGACCACCCGCTTATATTACGATTGCTCAAAATTGTTAATTTATCTATCGTATTTCCTATTATCACAGGTTTTAAAAGTATTTTAGAAGTACAATCTGCGCAATTATTTAGTATAAACAAAAAACAAGGTCTAGCGGATGTCCCAGATTTTAATCGCATAAATATCAATAGAACCATTTATTCAGTTTCAATAGTTGGAACATTAATTTTCATCGAGTGGTTTTTAAGTGATATGTTTCTTCCACAAGATTATTTGTGGATCACAACTTTTGGAATTTTATGGTTATTTCGATTTAATTTAACAGACAATATTAAATCGGGTAACCATGGTTTGGCCATTCAAGAAATTAAACCTCCAAACATGATTAAGAAGAATAGTGTCTATTTATCAAGTAATTATTTCCGACTTATTTATTTGAGTACTCTGATATTATTAATCTTTACGGCATCTGTATTTTCTATGGAATTGGAAAAGCTTACCTTAAACCATGATAAAAATTTTCAGAGGTTTATTACTTTGGTAATTTGGTTGAATGTCTTTGCCGTAATCTATCAAGAATTTGGGAAAACCCAATTAAGGAGAATTAAAACAACGGTAAGTGTGATAATCATTCCAGTTCTTACTTTATTGTTTTCAATAATATTGGTGGCTAATCGGGTGTTTGGCGATGAACAATCTCTTTTTTATAACTTTTCGATTAGTGTTCTTTTTATCATAGTTTGGGTTGGAGGGGCAAATATTTCAGAGGCAATGCTAGATGTTGCTCTTAATCATTGCAGTGCAGCAGAGAAATTTGCAACGCGTAGAATACTTACTGGTTTTAAAATACGGTTTCTCGCCGTTGGAATTATCCTAATTCCTGTAATTCTTAGATATTTCCCTTGGTTTTCCTTTTATGTGCCGGTGAATGAATTTCTAATATATTCAAGCCTGATTTTATCGTTGGTTTGGGTTAATTTGTCTAAGGGCATTGCAACACTTTATAAGAATAGATTTACAACGTTAAAAGAGAATTTACAGTTGTCAGCGGTTGGATATCAAAGCAATAATAACAATACAGCTAAGGATATTCCTCAAAGTAATATAGTTGATAATTTGAGTGTTGATCCCTCAGAAAAAGCAAATACCGAACTAGAATTCCCATCAACAGACTCATTGAAATCAAGAGAAATTGATGAAAATTCGGCTAAATTCAATGATACGGAGAATTCTAGCCAATTATTAAGTTCCTCATCTGCAGGTGAACCTGGATATTTAAATAATTTAGAATCAGCCTTTGATAATACGTTGGGTAGTGATTTGGATAAGGAAAGTGTAGGTATTAAAGTTCTCCCGCCATCAATATATTATGAGCGATTCACAGTCCTTAATAGTTCTAGTTCAGAGTTAACAATCAGTAGCAATGAAATCGATAGGCCTAAATCGCCTTACAAAAATCTATTACAAATACTGTCTGAAAATGGAGATTTTGCATCATTGGTTGTAAACGATGAAAATCTAGATCATAATCCAGAAAATATTGATGAATTTGTAGAAGAAGGTGAGTTGCAAACACAAATTTCGCACATTGAATATTTGCAACATGACGAAATTATGGAAGACGAAATCGCAGTGGTTTCATCAACATCGGTAGCAGAAGCAATTAATAATGAGGAAGAGTTTCTAAGAACGGTGGATGTTGATTATGAGGAGGAAATCGTAGAAGAATCAATTATTAGCGGGAATAGGGTTATTGACTTGGGGAGGTTGTTAAATAGTAATGAATTAAGCAGTCAATTTCAGGCAATTGAAATCATTCGATCAAACAAATACTCAATTACTGACATACTCACATTGATTAGCTATTCTCCTGTTGCTTTACGAAACCAAATTTTCAAGCAATGGGACCAGCAAACAATAATTCATACGGAGCATGATTTATACCCCAAATTTGTTGGTTTGTTGAAAGATACAAGTGAGTTGTTGGTATGGTTGCAAATTAATATAAGTGAAATACATGGTCAGTCTGTGGAAGATCTGTTTATGTTAAGTAATATGTATCATTTAAGTAAGCAAGTTCAAATACAGATTATTCAGATTCTCTCTTTTAATTTAGGTATTCATGGAGCCCAACGTGTTGAGAATTATTTAAATAATATTGAAACAGATACCGATGTGATATTTAATTTAGAACTATTGGGAGAAATTTTGCCGCCGGCTGTAAAGCCTTATTTATTACCTATCTACGAACCAACTACGTTTGCTCAAAAAATTGATCAATGGAGACAGTTAATCCCATTGTTCTCCGGTGATTTAAATGAGAGGTATCTGGATATAGCGTTGAAAGATTTTTCGTTAATTCCTGTTTCAATTAAATTTTGGGCCTTAAGAATATTACATAAAAAGCATTATAATCCTGAGAAATTAACCGCCTTTAGAAAGTCAAACATAACCTCGTTACGCGCAGCGGTATCTTCTTCTTCTTCCAAATTTGGAACAACTATAGAGCGTTTTATTGGTAAAGCCGAATTGAAATCAGTGGAAGACGTATTTATTGGTTCAGAAATCTTAGTTGATTGGTTAAATAGTTTTGAAAGTGAAAAGAAACTTAGGGATTCAAAAGAGCATCCTGAAATGATATTTAATCAGCGGAGAGCGTTAATTAAAAAATATATCGTGTAGAGCTCCAATGCTATGCATTCTTGATGAACGTACAACTAGAATAAAGAATGTTGTTTAGTGCGCTAGCCAATTAGTTCAATGTAATTGGTGTGAATTTTACTCTATAACCGGAGCTGGCTTTATTCTAGTTTTTTTCGGTTTTTTCGGTTCACTTTGGATTTGCAGTTCACTATTGCCACGACTTACCCCAGATTGAATTTTTCTATGTCGTTTAACTTTTGTTAATTCAACCCCTTGGACGGTTAATTTGATTCTAGGCATACGTGTACTGCTTATACAATTATATCCTAAATAATTAATGATAAATCTTTCACCGAGAATGGTGTCAGCACTTAAAAAATATCTGTCGTTTTCTGTGTCTCTAACAAATCTTAGCACACCTGTTGAACTGTCTGAGAATTGTATTTTTACGGTATCTTTAGAATAGTACCTAAGAATCCCCCTTGTTTTTGGTGTAAATAAATATTCATCTACATTCCTATATCGGGTGATTATATAACTACCATTATTGTCTTTAAATTTAATATCCCTAATACCAAATTGAAGATTAAACGGTCTATTAGGAAAATAATACATTTGAGTCATCATGGATGAATCAACGCCAAAACGAGCAATAAAATCTTGAGAAAATGATCGCCTGGCACAAGCCGAAATGAGTATCGAACTCAAAAGACCTAACAATATACAATTTGAAATGCCTTTATTAAGGGGTTTCTTCATTGTTTTGAATTTGTCGATTCTTTAAATATTGTATCAAATAATAACTTCCAATTCCAAATAATGCACCAATTAGGAATTCCATTTCGGAATTGAGTATTATTTTAGTAACTCTAAGAGTTATTACTACTAAAATCATTGCTATTGGTGCAAATAACATGGCACCGTGTTCGTGCAAAACAACTTCTCTTGCCTTTTCATCGAACATTGCAAATACTAAGGCAATGGCAGCACAAACACTTAAAATTGTAAAAAGCAATCCAATGGCTTTCGCCAATTCCTTATATTGGAAACCATTTTTCTGTGCTTTTGATAATAGTTTAGTATCTATTTGCTCGGGTAAAAATGGATTTTCAGCTAAATCAATTGCCGACATTATTAACGCATCGTTCGAGGCAATAATACTATCCATGTTATAATTACCTATTCCAGAGAACTGATTAATAATTTGATCGGGAAGTTTGGCGTCTTGTTTAGAGAATTTTTTATAAATCAAGGGCCAGAATTTTGTTAATGTCTCATTGCCACTAACGGTTTGAGCAAGATCCCAGAATCCAATCCCTCCAATTTTCTTGTTATTTATATAATCTGACTTTATAGAAATCGAATAAATATTTTCACACCAATTAACCATCCATTTCCCACCCAAAGAATACGTAGAATAGTATTGGAATGATTTATCGTCATAGTTAGGTTTAAATCTAACTAACATGTCTTCTTCGAAATCGAAAATGGAAAACGTCCTACCAAAAATTGCCTTTGAATTCATAGGGTTCGGCTGATCCATAACCCACTGTTGACCGTACATTCCCAAAACCATGGTAATAGTTTCTGGCAACATCCCTTGTGCAACATAGAAATTATAGCTTCTGTCCATGCTGTACGCATCGGAGTTAGGGGATAGCATCGGAGCATTGGGAGCACAAAAAACACCTTGGAAATCGTTGTAATCAAAGGCAAATATTATAAATCGATCGGCAATCCCTTTTAGGTCTTTTACTGAAAATCCTTTGTTAATGTCTACTGGGGGTAGTGCAATTCCTACTTCAAATCGTGGCGAATTCTCATTCAGTACATATTTTACTAAACGTGTAAATTCCACAAAAGCCATAGCATTTTGCTTATTTACATCAGGGAAATCTAACACTACACCATCTCCTTGGCTAAAATTAAGCAATTGTACAAGAGAATCTGCAAAGGTTTTCCAACTTTCCTTTCTACTTAAAAAAGTATTGGTGTTGGAAATTCCTCGAATACTAGCAACAATATCAACATCTACGTCGTATTGCATTGCTCGTTTATGTAATGCCGTATTCCGCCAATTATGGGTGGAAACAGGGGAACCATTTCCTGGATTTATTTCGTACCCAACATATCCAATTCTAGTTAATGCATTCCAATCGTACTTTTCATATTTATTTCCCTGCCAATAACAATGAAAACCATAAACCTCTTTGTTTATTTCTTTGGAGCGATTGTTCTCGTTAAAAGGCAAATACTCTAAACCTGTCCAATCTTTTTCATTGGCCTTTTTTACCGTTTGGTAATAATTCAACTCTAATACACGTCTTGGCGTTTGAGCATTAGGTTTGGCATTAGCTGTTGGCTTAACTCCGTCTAAGTAATCCAGGCGATTCTGATATTCTAATACTTCCTTTAAATATGTGCCAAATGCTTCGGTGTAGGTTGGTATAGTATCGGATATGAAGGCTTTTATCTTGCCAGTTTTTTCTTTTTTTTCTTTGGTGTCCGAATTTTTAAATGCTTCAATTTGAGAATTTAAACTCGGTGTTTTAATGTCAGTTTGTGCAAATAGTTCTTGTGTTCCATATTGGACAGTGGCTGCACAAAAAAATGCGAAAAGCGTGCGTAAGAGATGGGTATGTCTTAAAACTATTTTCATTAAAACATTGCGAATCTAATAAAAAAACCTAGTACTTTCGTGGATATCCACAATTATCCCACATTTTTACTCAATATGCGGATTTTTATTACAAAATTTTTAACAATAGCACTTGTAATTTTTGCCAGTTGTAATGGTAGACAAGAATCTTTGCTTATAGAAGCCGCAAGCGAATTAGCTCAAAATGGCAAAGTATCTGAAGCCATAGAAGTGTATAATAAAATCATAGGAATAAACCCTAATAATAAGATTGCGTATTTGAATAAAGGAATATTACTATACGAAAGCGCTCAATATAATCTTGCGGTTGAGTCATTAACAAAGGCGATTGAATTAGATCCATTGGAGGGTATGGCTTATCTTATTCGTGGGAAATCTAATTTGAAAATTCAAGACTATGTAGCTGCTGAAAATGATTTCAAATCGGCCCAGGTATCACAAAATACTTCCTACGAGGCACTTCGAAGTTTAGGGTCCTTAAACCTGATGAAAAAGAATTTTGGATTTGCTTTAAAATACTTCAATGATTGTTTGAAAATATCCGATACTTCTTCTTTAGTCTATTTGTCCAGAAGTAGTGCTTATTACGAAATGGGTGAATATGAAAAATCAATGGCTGATTGTAGACGCGTATTATTTAGAAATTCTGATAATTGGCAGGCGTCTGTGGTAATGGCCAAAAACTTGTTGGCAGTAAATGCGCTAGATACCGCTAAGAATTATTTGGAAAAGGCACGTAAAATTGCGCCTGAGGCAACTATGATGAATCAGGTAATGTCTGAGTATTATTTAATAATAGGGGAGTATCCTTTGGCAGTGGCATTTGCCGAGAAAGGATTACAATCTGACCCCAATAGTATTCCACTACTTTTATCAAAGGCCAGAGGTTTTGATGGATTAAATAAGTACAATAATGCTAACGAGATTTATTTGGGAATTGAAAAAATTGCAGACTCTATTCCGGAGTTTCATTATTTTTTAGCTAAAAATTTAATGGCACTTGGTGATTCTGCTACGGCATTAATTGAGGTATCGGATGCAATTGCGTTACGTTCTAACTATCCAGAAGCCTATTCTCTTAGGTCAGTATTGAGGGTTAAAATTGGGGATTTTAAAGGAGCAATTGAAGATAAAGAAAAAGCTAGAGGTATGAATCTTTGGAAAAAAGAAAATGGTATAAATCAAACAGCAACCTTGAATTCTACACAATCCAATATAACTGTTGCACCAACAATCCAAAGTAATATAACGGGGGAAGCCCCAACTGCAACTTTACCTAAAAAGTAGACTTCATCAAAGCAAAGGTTTTTTTATTCCAATTCCCATTTGGTTTCAATAATATAAGGATTCCAAGGGTATTTTATAAATGAGAAACCCCAAGGTACGGTTTTTAATATAATATCTGCGCCGTGGGTGTCAACCTCTATCTTCCATTTATCACCTTCTTTCCAGACTTTACCGGTTCTTAACAAAAATGATTGAATAAATCCGCGTAAACTTACATTATTCATGAGTTTCCATTGAGCCTTAACTGCTGTTAAAAATTTTTCAATTTCTTCTAATTCCTCTTCGCTTAATTGTACAATTCCCGTAACCGTAGCTTCTGGTGGAATGCCCACTATAATTCTAGGTACTAAATCTTGATAATCGGTTGGTGTTTCTTCGTGTAATTTAGCCAATTGGAATATAATGGAATAAGCTTTTAATTGTTCAGTTTCCGATTTGAAATTATTATTTTCAATTAGATTCATTCTGCGAAATAATGTCCCATAATAGGGTGCTAACATTATCATTCCACAAAGCCCAGTTGCAAATCGAGTCCCTTGGTTAACGGCTTTTTTAATTGCAGAATTATCCTGTTTTACTTCGTTAGTTGTCTTAATTTCAATTTTTTTATTTAATGGAATGGATTCTATAGCCTTAAATAAATTGGGCTGCTGTAAATGGCCTTCTATTATTTGTCTTGCTTTTATTTGATTCTCCCATGCTGACTTTATCCTTGCAACAAGTTTTTCAATTTCAGAGGGGTTGATTTTATTCGAAATTTCAATAAATGATTCTCGGAGCGACCCATAAATATTAGGTGTATTTTTAAATAGTTGCTGCGTAATGGATTCTCTAGAATAAGGCAATTGAATGGTTGGTGCGGAACTTGATCCTACGCTGCTATCTTCAGTATTGCCCAATGTTTGGTCATCCTCATTCTTTAAACCAACTCCTGAGTCACTTCCATTGCTACGATTCAAGCTGATATCTTTGCTACTTTTAACATTGTTGGAACTAACAACTTGGTTGGAATCAACGGTGCTGCTAGTAGACTCATTTATTTTACTTTCTAGTTTCGATAATGGCTGTTTATTATCTTCTTCGGTATCCGATTCATTCCATTCTTCCGAGAGTCGATTTTCTATAATTTCATTAATTTGTTGCGGCCTGCTGTAGGTAAATGATAACAATAATGATGGAATTAAACTTTCAATAAAGTACTCATCTGTACTAAAACCTGCTTCGTAGTTGAGTTCAATTAATTGTTGGACCAAAAGTTCTATTACATGATCAGATTCAGGTATTTGTTCAGATTTATCGAAGAATATTTCTAACAAAGGATTATCTGAGGGTTTAAATTCAGATAGATGGAAATTGAAATTTTCAGATAGCCAATATATTACCAGACTGGTTTCAATATTGGAGGTGAGATTCAACGTTTTACGTATTAATTCTAACGATGAATTCGCAGTTTCTTTAAGCGACTCAATTAATAATTCACTATCAAAAAAGTCATCAATCGAAAAAATCGGATATTGTGAAAGGCTATTTACAGTAGTTTTATTACCATATTTATTTAATAAATTAATTGATTTCTTAATTAATGCATCAATAATTACAGTTATACTCACCTGCCAATAAATCGGATTGTTATCGGAGTTTTTACCGTTGTTGAATTCAATTATAAATTGGTGAAATTGATTTAATTGGGTAATTAATATTTTAGGTTCATTAGATGATATTTTGGTTGTAAGTAGTTCTAGTTCTTCTAGGGTGAACGTAATAATTTTGTCAAATTGATTTAATTCAAAATTGTTGTTGAACCAATCAGCATTCCGCTGTTTAGTTGAAAGTAACAGTTTGATTAAATTCAAATTAAGCACTTCAGTAATTTCTACAGTATTTAAAATTTCAGAAGTATTTAAGTTAGTAGTTCTATCTTTAACCTTAGTAGCTATTTCTACAAAAAAGTCGCTTAATAATTTAAAGTTGTTATCAATTTCTTGAAGTAAACTCTCGTCTTCTACTTTTGAAAGACCCTCGATACTTTTATGAAAATTAATACCAATGGACGATGGTAGTCGAGTTAAATCATTATTACCAGATATTTGGTTAATAGTGTAATTGAAAATAGAGAAAATCGAGTCACTTTTTAATCGAGTAAAATTTGTTTTTCCATTTATAATCCATTGATTGATAATCAGTTTGTTGAATAAAAATTCGGGATATTGATTTTTTTCGTTAAAATAGGTTAAACTTAATAAAGAATCTATCCACGTTAATACACTGTTTGATTTGCTATAGTTTAAAGATAAATATTTGTTTAATATAGAGCGGATAATCTCGATATTGGTAGAGTCAGAAGGAGTGTCCAGTTGTTGCCAAACAGCCCAGTTAGTTTCAATTATTGGGAAATAAATGGCCTTATTTGAGGGGTTGATATTTTGCTGGGCATCAATGGGCTTTGCTTTTATGTTTAGGTTGTCACTATATTCTTTGAATTCTTGAATCGGCAAATTCCATTGACGATTTATTAGAATTTTTTTAAATGTAGGTTGAGCTAATATCTCTGAAAACAGCAAAGGCTTAATAGTTTTTATCTCAATGAGTAGACTCGTTACTGAATCAAAACTGGGTTTAATTAGCCAATGCGTTGATTTTGAATTTAAATATTCCCAAATAATGTGACTTAAAAATTTTACTTTTATTTCATTTGAAATATTTGTTTTTGAGTTTTTTATTAAGGTTATAATTCCTGTTTTTTGGGAAACCGAGAATGAATTAAAACTGCTGTAAATGGTTGTTGGAATAATGTCTAATAGCTCAAACCATATACTGTAGGTTATTATTTTCCTAAAGAAGCCTTGAAGCTCTATTATATCGGTATTGTTGGGTAGTTTCTTTTCAGCAATTAAATATACTTGTTCGGCAATAACGGTTTCAGCAATAGTTGGGGTACTTAAAAGTTTATAGTTGATTTCCTTAATTAATGTACTCCAACTGTTATTGTTTTTTTCGAAGATTGAAACGAAATCTTGAGATGATTCTTGTTGGATATTATTGTTGTTGTCTAGTGTATTGAAATCTATTAATCTAGCTTCTTGATCTGCTGAATTTGAAGGATTCGTGCCAGGAAGTATAGGGACTGTTTTATTTTCAGCGGTTTGTAATACATTGTTTCCTTCAATCGTGGTTGACTCATTTAGATTTGGGTCATCGAAAGCGGTAAATTCTATTTGTTTTTTCTCAGTAGTTTCATTAGTGAAATTTATCTCAATTTCATTCAGATCGGGGCTATTGGGTATATCCCTTGATAATTTATCTTCTGATTCGCTCCGTTGTTCCTTTAAATTATTATCCACTTCATTTCCCCTCATTATATTGTTTATATCATTAGAATCATCAAAGGATAGATTCCTCGATTGATTAAGAGAATTATTTCGAACGGAATAATTCTGTTTCTTTAGTACGATTTGATTAATTAGTTCTTTGGGGATAGCGTTAATCTCTTCTAATCGCTGTATGGTCTCGAAAAATTCATTCTCTTTTCGTGGTTGGAAATTTTTTAATTGATTGTTAATCCATTCATCGAGAGCTTTTTTTTCTGATTTCTGAAGTCGTTTGAATATCGTTGAAGGAATTATTATTGATTGAATAAATTGTAAAATATTCGATTCATTTATCGTTAAATAGGTTTCTAAAATTATTTGGAGGATTCTTACAGGATTTGGCGGTTGTGTGATTTGTATCCAATAAAATTTAAACGTTTGTAAAAAATTAGTACTTTTATTAATATTGGACAAAACAATAGTAATTAAGTTCTCGATATCTGTAGAATAGTTATTGGAACTTGGGAATTTATTGTTTACAATAAGAAAAACGTCCGCTATATTTAATTGATTGGCTAATTGCTTAAACCCTTCACCTTCTCGCCTTGTTAATTGTACATAAAGTTCTCTCCATCGTGGATGTCCAAATAATACGTTGATTAATTCAACTTTCGAGATATATTTATTAATGGATTGATTAGAATTAGTAACAGTAACGATAGGTATTCTATGTTGGTTTAGAATTAGGTTTAGAAAGAGACTTGAGTCGTTTAAAATTGAATCAATGGTATATGAATATTCTAAGTTGTTGGTCCATGTATTGATGGAATAAGAGAGGGGGACTTTGGAAATATTTTTGAAAATAATAGGATTGATATCCAACGTATATGCTTTGTTTAAAATATCTTCTTGGAAAGGATTTACTAATGACGATTTTTGATATTCATTGATACTCAGTATTAAATGCTTTGTTTGTTCTTGTAATTGGTTGTGAATATCTACAAGTGTAAACAAATGAATTTCACTTAAAGTGGGTATAAATGTATCAAATACTTTATCACCAATGGCTGCATAATTGGAGATAAGGTTATTTATAGTGAAGCTAGGGGGTATTAATTCGTGTATTAAATTTTTAATGATTAAATTGGTTTTTATAATACTATTTTGGAGTAAATAGTTGATTTTTATTGTTGCACTAATTTCGTGCTGAAAATTAATTTGATCAAAGAAGTCAGAAAATAAAATAGAAATATCTAACTGATAAATTTTCTGTAATTGTTGAATATCAATATCGGTATTCTTGTCTTGAATCTCCTGAAAGATAAAATCAATTTTCTTCAACTGTGTCATAAATTCCACAAGAGATTCTCCTAATTCTACGGGTAATTGTTTAGGATTAACCCATGTGGCGTTTGTGCTTTCTAACCAAAGCTGGATTGCATTGATCAACTTTGGTGCAGTAAGTTCTAATTGATTATTTGTTTTGGAAAATTTTTGTTTCTGGAATTCAATTAATTGTTCTTGCCATGACAGAAAAAAGCCAAAGACAGCATTGATATACGCTGAAACAGGCAATTTATGGTTGGTTTCTGTATCATTAACGTATTGGTCTAATAACAACTTGGATAGTACATTTTTTATCGTCTGATTAATTGAATTTTCGAATAAATTAGTTTCAATTATTGAGCGTAAAGAATCTCTGAATATATAAATAGAACTGAGATTGTTTGTTTGTTGCAGTTCTGCATTCGTTTCAATTTTTCGTAATAAATCATACGTAAAATTGATGTAATTTGGAGAGGTTAGTCTTTTGTAAAGATCTATAATTAATTCTATTTTAGTATTAGGAGAAATGTTAGGTAGCTCAATATTTGATTTATTGTATTTCTGAATACTAGCTTCCTCAATTAGAATGTAATTAAATAGTGAAAAATAGAATTCTAGAGTTTCATTGGATATATCATTTGTATTTAATGAAACATTACTGTCTATTTCCTCTATAAATGACTCAAACCAGAGCAGCTCTTCTTTATTAAATAACGGAGGTGTATTATCAATTTTGTTATGTGATTCTGAAATTTCACTTTTTATAATATTGATAATATTCGTATTTATTTTTTCGTATAGATTGGATGAATTATTTTCTTTTTTATAATAAGTTAATTTCCAAAAATCAAAGGATAAATTGATTTTTTTATACTGGTTTAAACTTAGCCAATTAATCCAATCAATCCAATGTATTAGTTCATTACTAATATTATTGGAAACAAAGAATTTTTTATCAATCGCTGAAATAGAATTTGTAAGTAACTCTAATTTTTTAATTTTATAATAGCGCCTAAATGCTTGGAGGATTTCTTTATTTGTCGTAATCGATTTATCGGCAATTTTATTGCTGATTTCTATAAGGATATTAACTACCGTTTCATTAGAACGAAATAGTGATACAAAAGACTTAAAGTTGCGATATAAATTGGTTAAGAGATAATTGGATTCATTTTCTTTAATACCAAGTTCATTCGCTGATAGTGGAGTTACATCTATCTCTTTTTCTGAAACGATAATTGCAATAGGTTTTGACTGTAGAAATTCAAATAAGTTGAAATTAGGCTGTTCTTCTGTTTTAAGTAGTTTGTTAATTAGTATGAAAATCTGCTGAAATTTATTACTAAACGATTTGATTGAATATTCATTATTTTTCAATTTTTGAATTATATCTATCCATATTTGTTCGAATAGCAGAAATTCGGCGGTTGAAATATTGGGTGAGATTTCAGTAATAAAATCCTGTAATAATTTTACTGTAGATGATTTGTCTTGATTGAGAGAAAGTATCACTAAGATTGCCGTAGAAATTTCTGCGGTTTTATCATCAGCGGGCAATGTGTTAAAAAACCATTGTTGAATGATGAAGAATTTTTGTTGAGAATCCTCAGTTGAAATTGGTTTATGTAATTCGGATTTTTTAATTAAATTATTATTAATTAAAAAAAGAGATAAACTGTCCCAAAAGATTGAATCATCATTCCAGTTGTTTGATGATAAAATCTTTACGAGGTAGGATAAAGGAATCTGCTTAATTATTTCAGGAGATAGTATTTTAGAACCAACTAATTCCTGCCAATTATTAATGGAGTCCAGATAAAGCCAATCCGATTCTTCAATGCCCATTAATTTCGTGTTAGCTGGTGCGAGATTATTATTTGTATTTGCTGTCAGTATTTGTATAAATTCGTCGTCATTTCTTTTTAGGAATATTGAAAGTTTATAGGAATTTGTAAAGTTTCTGTAGAGTATTTGAATGAGTATTTTTTCGAAGGATTGATCGGGTTTTTTATCCTTCAAAACCATCATACTGGTAATCCAAGCAACTATAGCTTCATTAGGTAGTTGTTGATTGGTAATGAATTTACGAAATTTACTTATCAACTCATTACTTATACCTAAATCCAATAGCCATCTCCAAAATTGTTCGCGATTTCGTTGTAATAGAGAAGAGATTTCAATGAATTTGATTTTTAACTTATCGGTGTCCGTTGCAAGTTCAGGATTGAAAAAATCTTTGGTTTCAAGGAATACAGTATCCCAATCATTTTGGGAAAAGTCTGAGTAATAATTGGGTTCTAACTTTTGTTTTTCGCTAATTGAATTATCTTCTAGGATTTGACGGCGCCATCGCGTTAACTCAAGGTCAAGAAAAAGCAGAAAATCACCAATGTTATTGAATTTTCCGATATCAATGGATATAAATTCGAGAAATATTTGCAGATCATTTTCCGGGAAATCGTTAAAAATTTGTACAAGTTTCTGTACGATGGACTCTCGATGGAATTCAACCCATTCTGCAGATACTCCCTGAATGTCTATTTCAAGCTCATGAATTAATAGATGGTTGGACTTCATCTTTCATTAGCAAATTACATAAATTTATTCTTGCCGCACTTTTCTCTGTGTCAATACTCTTCCCTTTAGTAAGTTTATTGAAATTCTCCATTAAAAACTCAAACTCTTTAGGGTTTAACCATTTGCATTGAACTACAAGATGTGGAGGGGCAGTCTTATCAATAATTTGTAAAATCGAATTTATTTGCGATGCTGTAGCGAATTTGTCAATCCAGTTTGGAAAACAAAGTGAAATTGTAAAACTATAGGGATCAATTTGATTGGCGAACCTGTAATATAGGTAATCGATAATATGAAATTTGATTCCTTTATCTCTGATAATTCTACCTATTCTTTGTGCGTCTTCAACACCGTCCTTTTCTGCCCCATAAAATTTATCAATTTTAAATTCAGTGTCATCTATCATTAAAAAATTACAATATTGCCTTTTACCTTCATTTTTTGTGATGATTTTAAAGGAGTTATTGGTTATAGAAGACTCTATTTCTGATATTTTTCGGTAAATATCTCTAACAGTATAATTGGGTTCGATGTAAAAATATAAAGAATGCTCAATTTGACAATTTAATCCAAAGACAGATTCTTCTAATTCTGGGGCCAATAATGCATGTTCAAATAACAAAAAACCTTCTGATTTATCATGGATATCTTTAAGTTTCCTGCACAAATCAACAATTTGCTCTTGGGTAATAAATTTGTTTATGAAACCTATAGGATTGTCTGGGGATTTAATTATTGTAGCTGATTTTTCTGACAAAACATAATTCTTTTCATTTCTACCATAAATAAATAAATCTGCAATTGACTTTATTTGTTCAATTTTGAACGCATGATTCTCAGGTTTACTTAGTTTAGACCATGTTTTTGATATGTTTTGAGAAAAGCTGAATGTATCAAAGTTTAAATTTAATATTGCTGAAATCAAACCCCTATAACCGGTATTGCTTGGCTGAATTGAAGTTTGATAGAAGTTGTTTTGCGTATGAATCCTATGATTTTTATTATCTATCCAATATTCCAATAATCGTTCTAAATAGAATGCTCTATCTAGGGCTGTTAACTGTTTAAGTGGCTTTACAATTAATTCTAAATTAAATCCCATTAACTGTAAAAGGTACAAATAGGATGAAATTAGTTGTTCAATATTGTCGAGTTCAGCTCGTGAACTCATACTTACCATTTCGTGGAGTTTATCTTTGTAAGTATTTAGGTAGTTTTTCCAATAGGTATACCGTTGAGGTTTACTTTTTGTAACTTTTACTTCTTCAAAATTATTTATAAAATCAATCCAAACCCATTCAATACCGGGTATTTTAAGTAACATATCCTCTGCTAAATCAGCAAATTTTATATGTTTTTTATTTAAAAACGAATAAATTACTTCTAGTTTTCCAATAAAATTAGAAATCACAAGATCAAATACCGATAGCAAACCTTTCAGCTGTAACGCTCCGGCATCTTCTGTTTTTATAGGGTCTCTGAAATCGCGTTCTAAGTTATAAATAGAAGGTAATCCTTTTTGTAATGACGAAAATTGGGTGTATCGGTTGAAATTGTCATTACCTCTGAAATTGGATTGTTTTCTTTTAAATTGGTTCTTTTTATCAAATTGGAATAACTGTTTGTCTGTACATACATGAATTGTAGTCCCTGAATATTTAAAGGTAATTTTACTTTTTGGATCAATTGTTAATTCATAAGGAATATCGAAAATTAAAGTCCAAATAAACTCTTGTTCCGGATCTTTTAATTTAATATTTATAATATCTTTAGTGAATTTTATTTGATTGATTGCGGCAACTAAGTCAGCGGCTTGTAATTGAATTCCTATTTTTTTTGAAAAAGATATAGGATCTGTTATCTGTTCGTTAAAAAATGTAAATGAATTGTTTTTGCCTTTAAGAAAATCTTTAATAACTCCTATATAGGACTGTAGAATATCTTGTATGTTTTCTGTTGAATTTACCTCAACTTCAAGATCAATAATAATTGGTTTTATTGGCGGTAAATGAATACTTTCAATTTTAGTACATAACGGTCTCCATTGATTGGCAATCTCATTTACCCATTTTTTTACATCTTCTCTATTGGCACCTTGTTCACAAAAAATTACAAGATCGTATACTCCAGATACAGTGGGGTAGGTTAAGGAGGGAATTACGAATACTTTGTATACTCGTTCATCTTGTTGTATGATTTTAGCAAGATCTTCGAAAGTATAAAATGAAGGTGTTGTAGAGTCGATTTTGAAATAGGGACTAAACGCAAATTGATTCGATTCAATAGCAGATTCAATAGCTTGCGTTGTCTGGTAACTTACATCGGCAATGGCAAAACAGATTTGCTCGAGTATGGTAATTCCAGGGTCATGAAGGTTGTGATCAGTCCAACTTGTACCACTGTATTGTTGAATTAGTTTAATTCCTTTATCTCTTAAAGCATATATATCGAAAGCCTCGGGAATTTCAAATTCCGCATCAATGGAATACTTTTGGTTAATGTCACTCATTGCAGTTTTGTTTTTACTGAGAGGACTTTTTTGTAAAATTGGGATCTTGGTTACCTATATGGGTAGGATTAGACTGCGTATTAACTTGAGCGTGGATTTTTTCTATTAAATGGTAAACATTTTTGTAGGGCATTGCAGCCAAACCATCCAAGATAATATTGATTTCTTGTGCACTTAAATTTAGCTCTATAATTGAATTTTTCGATAATGCCATATTATTCCCATAATAGAGCTACATGATATTTTATTTTAGTTTCCCTTGAAAATGCTCGTCCGGTTTTAATTTGCAACGAATAATTGAAGTAATCGCCAAACCATCGAACTTCAATTTTATTTCTAGATCTGCCAAAATAATTTTGGGTAGCTTGAATTCCACCCTTACTATTTCCAAAGGTGCAAACAGCAATAGCATGCGTAATTGCATGTGCTCCCTTTTCTCCACAATTTGCTATAACTTCAACAGCCATAGGGGAAGAGATGCCTTCAATTATATTATGCCATTGGCCATCAGCACTTACTTCACCAAATCGATAATAACCAAGTCTACCATGATATCCAATCAACCCGTCTACGTCAAGTTTGTGAATTGGTTTTTCAATACCGATACCCACATTGCCGTTTTTCGATAAGCTTACAATGGGTATATCGTTTTGGTTATGCTTAAACTGTAGATAACTATCATTATCCGTTTCGTCTAATTCTATTCTCCAAAAAGAGTCTTCATTATCTATACTTTTTCTAATGGTTACAACGGCGTTATTCTCTTTCTGTTCAAGCAACAAACCATTATCTTCATCCACGTCAATTCTATCGTCCATTAAGTTGACGGTAGAATCAATTAAATCTTGAAAATCCTCTTCTTTTGGGATTCTTCCCTTAATAAAATAGTTTTTTAATTCTGAACGTTTACGTGACCCCATTTTATCGTGTAATATTAAAGAAATAATTCCGTGATTGCATGATTTTCAGTGTCAAAATCCCCATTAATTTGCAAATTTATTCCTAATTTTCGACTTCCGATTCCCAAATTTTTCTGCAGGTATCTTGATTTGTCAATAACGAAATCTGTTTCAAGAGCCATATTCGATACCCCAATGCCATCGCTAAGGGTCTTGTTTGATTCTTTAATTTCAAGAAAATGCTGCGACGATGGAATTAAAATGTGATTAATATTAGACGGTTCAACCCGATAATTTAAACTATTAAAATTCTCCGGTAGCAACAATTCATTATCGAATCGTGTATAACAGGCAAAGTTTGTTACCGATTGAATAAATGGTAAATTTCGAATAATACTCAGAATCTTCGATGTATAAATACTTTTTCCAAAGCTGAATCCTTTTTTTTGTATCCCTGTAAAGTCTAAAAATCCTTTTAACACAGCTTGATTAATGGTTAACGAAGCTTCGTTTTTATCCACCCCTGCTTTGATAACAATATTGCCTTTTAATACAATTTCTTCATAAATAGGGTTTTCAACGGAATACTGACAGCCAACAACCGAATGGTCGTTTAAAAAATGTTGTATTTGTTTTAATTCTAACGTGGAGAATTTTGGCCAGTTTGCTATCGATAAACTATCACTTTTTGATCGAGGAATTAAAATGGCACGAACTAAACCAGGTACGTTAGCATCTTGGTTGTCTTTATGTGAAATGATAAGTACTTCCTGAATTTTTGGAAATTTTAACAATAAAAATTGCTTCAAATCTTGTAAATCGGCAATTCGATTTTGAGTTTTAAATTGGAACGAATAGGGGCCGTTTTTATAGCCTAAATTGGGCAATGCTTTTATTGATTGTTGATGAATTGGTTTCACTTCACCAATAGCGAGAGAAAATTCATCAGGGATCTCAATTCCGGTAATTTCTAAGTCATGAGCTGGGCTTTCACTCCCGTTGATATTGAATTTTACTGTTTGCGTTAAAACCTGATTAACCCTGGTTAAAACATTGTCTGAAAAGGATGTAACTTTAAGCCAGTTATTAATATAGGGTTCGTTTTCAATTAGTTCATTGATTAAAATTTGGCCTGAACATTCAAATGCAAGTGTCTCATCCCTTACTATGTTTGCTGTTTCAACTTCATTCCATTTTTTATTCTCCCATTGATACCATTGCTTCTTGGATTTACTTTGAATGCCATTAAATCTCTCTGGTAATTGAAAGTATAAACTTGCCTTACCATCGTCAAAATTGGAAAATTCCAGATACATAGCGGATTGGTAATTCGTTCGTGGCATTAACGAATAAGAAGAGATGATTTCTTGATTCATTATTAATTCTTCAACACCAAAGCAGGAAATTCTTGTGTTGATTAAATCCTCAGCAACAATTTCATGCATTACTGCTTCAACCGAAATTCCAGTAACTAATGGCGTGTAGGGCTCTTGTACTGTTGCCGGTTTCTTATTGTTCATATTCCGTTGAACCAAGTCATTGAAACGACTGTGCCCGAAAGCACCGGCAGGTGAAAATAATTCAAAGGCTAAATAACCAAATTTACTTTTATTTGGTTCTTTTAGTTGTTCGAAATTACGATGAGTTTTATCTAGGTTGAGGTGTTGAAGATTGATTTCATTCATTCTGCGAATATTTGAAATTGCTTTATCTTCTGTGTTCTCGGTTATTGTTGTTGTAGTAAATAAAGGCAGTACTTGTTTATCGGTTTCTGGATACCAAGTGCCTCCTTGTAAACTTGAAATGGAAACTAGGAAATCTTCGTTTGATTCAATTAAATCGTAATTATTGTAATGTTCTTTAAATCCACCGTTAGTGTCCGGTAGGCCATACCATTGCCAATTTATTTTTAAATTAGTTAGTGCATTAGAAAATAGCAATGGGTGTCCTACGTAAAACTTTGACCCAATTTCTGGCCTTGTACCAAAAGGATTAAAGGGTGTTGTAGTATCTAATTTCCCAAAGTCATTAAACAATTCTAAATTGGTTACATCAAGTACACTTGTTTCAATTGATAGTGTATTGGGTTTTAAATTGGAAAATAATGGATAAAGGAATAAGTAGTCGTTTATGAAATTAAAGGTTAACTGAACGTTACCATCCGGATTCGCTACGGGCAGTGGGTCATCACTATCAAGCATCAAAGACCAACAAAATTCATAATTTTGCTCTAGTGTTTTTTGGGCTGTGAAAAATATCCTATCTGTTGATAATTCTACAATCGATTCTGTGGATTGATACGACAGAAGAAAACCGTTGTCTATCCAGCTTGTAAAAATATCCTCAATTGAAAGATTGTCGTAACTACGTTTTAGATCAGGATTTTTGTCAAATGAATTTTCAAGTATTGTTAACAGGTTCAATGTTGAAAATTCTAAGGAAATTTTCCATTTAACGGTGTTTCCATCGACGGATAATAATGGACTAGAAACAGTAAAATAAAATGGAGATTTTAGATTTGTAAATTGAGCCTTTAATTTTTCAAGTTGGTATCGAGTGGGTGGGGTTGATCTTATTTGTATTACTTGATCTGTTATTTCAGTATTGATTTGGTCCCAACTGAAATTCACAATTTTACGATTAATAATTTCCTGATTATTGATAGGTGTATTTTCAGCGCAGGTTAATTCTACATTGAAATCATCTATTTCAGGAGATATTAGAGCTTTGAATTTTAAACCTTCAGGGATTGTTTTGATTTCATCGTTGGGAATTGCTTCAAACTGAGCGTATAGGGTGTCTGATACGGTTTCAAAAGGAGCAATTTTAGCAACGGTTTTAAAAAAATAATCAGCGATAGACTTATCAATGGTATCTGTATTTGTTTTGCCAATTTCCTCTAATAAATCACCTAAAACAAAAGCTAGAGAAGAGATTGGATCAATACTTTGATCCTTAATGATATTTTGTAGTAAAATTTTTGATTCTGATTGTATAGATTTCCATAATAAATCTATTTCATCAAGAATATTAGTGTATTGAAGTAATTGTACCGACCAATGTTCCGAAGATATTTGTGAGTTAAAGACTGGAGCAGGCAGTAAATTGTAAAATTGTTGCTTAACTTTTCTGTTTAAGGGAATTAAACCATCACTAATACAATTATTAAAAAAATCAAGGTATAATTTTGAAAGTGATTGAAAAGACGGTAGAAGTTCTTCAATGAATTTTTGTTCACTAAATGCTGAATTTTTCAATAATTCTAAGTTCTCTAACTGAACGCGTATTAATTGAGTCAAATCACTTCGTAATTTTCTATTTATATCATTTCCTTTTAATCGTAATCGTTCAATTTGAATACCTAGATCTTTGGCATCTCTAATGTTTTGAGAAATGGATTCGCCGGTTGTGTGCAGTAGTATTAATGGTAAACTACTAGCAAAAAATCGTTTTAAATCACCGTCAGTTTCACCGTTGTAATTGTAAAATTGGATTTGTTTTGATAAAGCCAAAATTGCGGTAACAATATTCTCTTTCGTTGTTTTCTGAAATAGGGTTGCACTATTTAGTAAGGTGCTAAATTCTAATTCATTGACGTCTTGAATTTCGTATCTACTATAGTTTCTATCGCGGTTCAATGCCTATTATTGATTAGCTTCTTTGATGTAGAAAGGATAAACATAATTCGCTCGAGCGTTTGTGGCTTTTACTATATATCCAATTTGAATGTAAATTAACCCTTCCAATGCATTGATTTCAAAATCAACAGAATCAACAATGATCATTGGCAAGAACAAAACGATGCTATCTTTTATTCGCTCTTCAATTTCTTTTAATGTGCTATCGTTAGGAATTTCGAATAATAATGGGGTTAAATCAATTCCATAATTACTATGGTATAATCGTTCACCGGGCTTAGTGCTTAGTAATAATTTAATACTTTGTTCAATTAGATTTTTACCTTGTGCAGTTTCAATTTTCCCAGTACTTGGATTGATTTTTATTGGAAATTGTATTCCGGTTCCAATGAAATTATTTTTTTCTGATTCACTAATCATATTATCCTCCAATCATAACTGTTGGGCAAAGGCTCATAACCGTACCACCGTGAGCCGTTGTATCGCCCATCCTCGCAGCGGGTTTCCCTTGAATTAATACGGTAGCAGAACCTTTTACTATTTTATCGGGTGGACCCACACAAACGCAGTTGTCACCCATTAAAGCTGCAGGAAGCCCTCCGATCAATACTTTGGATGCGCCGGGTCCAACAATGGGTCCTCCTACATGTGGAATAGGAACTATACCCGGTGTTTGCATTGGGCACATGTGCATGTCTGTTACTCTAGCTGCAGGAGGCATATCGCGAAAATAATCAATTAATTTTTACCATCGCCCCTTTAACTGTCAGTATTCCAGCGGCACTTATTTCAGCAGTTGCTTTTCCCGCCACTTTTAGTGCTTTTTTAGCATCCGCGGTTACGTCTAATCCACTTATCGTTACTGCTCCTGCATCGCCTTGAACGGTTACATTTTTAGAGGCTTTGAGTGTTGCGTCTTTGGCAGATTTAATGGTGATTCCTGAACTGCCTAGTTCGATGCTATTCCCATTTTTATCTTTAATGGTAATACCTTTTGCATCGTCCATTAAAATTGAATTTCCACCCGGTGTTTTTAGCGTAAGATTTTTCTTTTCATCATCAAATTCAATTTCTACTTTATTCTTTGAAACGATTTTACGAATATTGTTTTTGGCATCCCAAGTTTTTGGTACAGTACTTTTTTTATTATACAATGTTCCTAAAATTATGGGCTGGGTTGGGTCGCCATCTAAGAAAGAAACCACCACTTCATCATCTTTTTCTGGAACAAAGAAAATGCCTCGGTTTTTTCCTGCGTCAGGGAAGGTGAGTCGAGCCCAAACTAAGGCATCAGATCCGAACATAGGAAGTTTAATTTGTATCCGTAACTGGCTGTTTGGATCGCCATCTAATTTAACTACAGTTCCCAAGTGTAAACCGTAAACGGGAGAGATTGTACTTCCTACAGATTCTTGAAAAATACTAGGGTCTCTTTCCCATAAAGATTTATCGTCTATCCCGAAAAGTATTGTAGTAGAAAAAATTCCGTCAGACATATTGTGTTCAATACCACTGCAAAAAAACTTCCCACTAAATTTCCCCAAGCCTTTAAGTTCTACTATTTCACAGAGTTTAACGGTAGAATCACCAAAAACTGTTGCTTGACCACGAACTGTTGCAATCATGGATCGAACAACCTTGTTGTTTACAATACCCTTTAATGCGTTTTCTTTGTGGATGCCAGCGGTATAAACGTTTATTGCTTCTTTCGGCTTTTGAAAGGCTGTAACACTATCTGCAGTTACCAAGCTTGGATAGTTGGGTTTATCTGTTGCATCGCTCTTTCCTGTCTTTACTCCACCGGAATCGTAATCCCAATGTTGTATGCTCATTGAGCTAATCGCAGGCTCACCGGTGGCTTGAATTTGAACATTTAGAATGTTTGTGCCATTGCTGTATGTGTGTTTCGCTGCCTCCGTTAATTTTGGTTTCTTAACAGCAATTTCGTTATCTGAGTTGCTTACCAAAAGCCCATTTGCCTCTGCTCGCATTAACATAAAGTCCCAATCCGTCACCCCGTATTGAATTAATTTTTCATGTTCGGTTGTTGTTGTATCTGCAGAAACGGTAATACCTGCATAGTTTCCTATAATTTCTTTTATAATTGCATCGTCTTTTTTCTTTAGAAAAATAGAGGTATTTCTACCTTTCGTCATTTGAAAAGCTTTATCCACGCAATCAATAGTAACGTGTTGATTAAAGTTACTAACTTCGGCACTTAACCCGCTTACTACACCTTTATAAACGGATTTTAAAGAAGTTGGATCGCCCCCTATTTTTATTTCTACGGTATCGCCGATTTTAGGGGTATTTGTCTCTATTAGCTCAAATTTTTCTTTAGAACTATCGCCATCGTGGATAACTACTTTTGCCCTTGAAATTTTACCAATGTTCTTATTGATTTGAATTTTAAGAATGTGAGGTGATAATTTGGATGTTGCCCCGTTAATGGACAATTCGAAACTAACCGTGCTTGGATCTTTGGTGGAAGACATAGTAAGTTATTTTAATGGAGGGAAATATAATCGAGTTCCCACGGGTAAGTTTCTAATGGATGTTAACCCATTAATTTTTGCTATTTGCAAATAGAATTTAGAGTCTCCATAAACACGTTCACAGAGTTGAATTAAATTCTCGCCTTCTTCTATTTCAAAGGAATGACTAACATCCGGTGATTGTCTATCTTGTTCAGATAACATTTTTTTTGAAGAAATTACTTCCTGGAAATTAGCTTTAATGGTTGCTTTTGTAGGTTCTCCTTTGGCGTTAAAGCGGTCATAGGCAATGGAATAGGAAGAAAGCGTAGCTTTCATGCTAAAATTACTACCCCAAGATAGTACTAAATAATTGGGTCTATGAGTGGAAGAATTATATCCAACCAGTTTTTCGAAAAGTTCCAACCTATCCGTTAATGTCATGAACCCTTCTTTAATAGGCATTCCCTCATTCATAGAATAGGAATAATCAGGCTCTATACCTGGATCAATAATCAGATCTAGTTTTAAATTCTTTGGTTTTATACTTTTAAATTTGGGATCAACGCCAGAAAAACCAATGGGTTGTTGGGAATTATAAGTATGCGTATTTTCAAGATTTAACGTACTTGAAATAAACGGAAATATATATTTTAATTTACTTGAATCGAAGGCTTTGCTGGATTGAGATGTAGGCGAAACTGCTTTGGTGCAATCAACATCTTCGTAGGCTGTTATTTCAAATTTGCTAATCTGGTTTGAACTTGTAGCCATGGATATTATTATTTTCTAAATCGTTTTTCAATAAGTTCCACAATTCTTTCATCAACATCATGGAGGATTTCTTGTTTAACTTCCTCGATATGTTCATAAATCTTTTGAATTTCTTCAATTTCGCTATTGTTTTCTTGGTTGGCATTCTGCTCATTCACAGAAGCTTTAATTATCAACTTTTTAATCTCTACCATAGTTATTTTTGAAAGCTGCCGGATGTACTTTGGGTATATTTAGAGTAGACTAAGTGCAGTTCTTCAATTAAAATTTCTGACTTCATAGCATTAAATCCGGAGGTGACCATTTTTACAGGATAGACATCATAGAAGATATAAAAATACAAAGGCTTATGGTTGCTGTCCAACACATTTACCGTGATTGGGATGGGGTATTTTTTAAAAGTGGTAATATGTTTTTCATACCATTCGTGAATTTTTGAATTGGTAACTACACCACGACTTAAAATGAGAGTACCGTATTGAACTTTATCTATACCGAGCATATCCGAAGATGTGGCTCCTTCTACGGAAGGTTTATACAGTATGGTTCTTTCAATTCCTTTTATTTCTTTAAACCCTGTTTCGGTGGTTTTGTTTTTTGTGTTGAAAAGAAAGTTAACACTAAAATGAAACCCAACTAACGGCTGATTACCTACGCTTTGTTTTTTTGCCATAGCTCAATACAAAAATAGGGAATCAACGTATAGTTGGGTTCTTATTCGGAAAGATTATGCCAAGGATAAACCTTCGTGCGATATAGTGATTGTTTCAACCGCTACTTCACTGGCATCCGATTTCAAATCGGGATTTTCAACCTTGTTAGGCCAAGCATTCTTCAATGCCCAAGTCATAACAGGCGCATGTTGTTCATCCAATAACTCGATGGTTACAGTTTTACGAACTGGGTTGTTCATTTCAACTGCATTGTACCAATCCCAATATTCTTGGTGATCTTGGAAAACGCCTTTTTTAATTACAATATCTCCAAACTTTCTCAAGCCGGACATTTTTTGGGTACTGAATTCAACGCTTGCACCATCGCGGTATTCGATAACATCCAAATTGGTGTTAAGACCGGTTACCTCGCTGCAGTTGATTACTGTGCTATCAAAAGTTACACGGAAGTGAAACCTTGGTAGTGGATAATCTGGATTCGCCATATTGTTTTAATTTTTTTTATTGTTAAACGTTGGGTTAATTAATTTTATGACTCTTGTAATTTGTGTGAGAATTTCAATACGATGAATTCCGCAGGTCTTACAACGGCCATACCTATTTCGATGTTCATTCTACCTTCCAAAATGTCAACAGCAGACATAGTTGTACCAAGTCCAATGTTTACAAAGAACGCCTGATCCGAAGATGCTCCAGCCATTGCTCCAGCTTTCCAAAGGTTTGTTAAGTAGTTTTCAATCATTGCTTTAACGCGAATCCAAGTGGATGCATCGTTTGGCTCAAATACTGCCCATCCTGTTGCGTTTCTAACGCTTTCTTCAACCATGTTGAAGAATCGACGAACAGAAATATAACGCCACTCGTTATCGTTTCCAGCCAATGTTCTAGCGCCCCATACTAAAGTTCCTTTTCCTGTGAAGGTACGGATAGCATTAACACTCTTACCGCTAAGTACATCTACGTTTAAGTCTTCTTGCTGACGATCGTCAATTTTGATACAGGGTCTAGCAACAGAAGATAAACTTACGTTTGCTGGAGCTTTCCATACACCACGCTGACTGTCAACCATTGCATATACACCGCTAATTGGGCCAGCAGTAGGTGCTTTAGACAGTTCTTTCAAAATTTCATTAACGATATTCTGTAAGATAGGATTGTGGTCGTAAGCGATTTTGCTTAGGTTTTCTTTAATGGCTTCAGCATCTTCTGCAACACTGTTTAAAATACCTTTTAATTCATCGGCGAACTTGTACAAAGCATCTTTAGACATTTTAGTCTTGATATCAGCGTTCTCTTGGTTAGCAATTGCAGCATTTGGATTGGGTTCACCCAAATCCAACGTAGAGAAGTCACCACCTTTATAAGCCCCAGAACCGATAGCAGCGTCAACGCTGGCAAAATTCTTCAACAAAGCCGAGAATTTAGAACTAGCATTTACTTTAACGCTCATTTCGTTGGCGATAGGAGCGCTATCGAACAAACCAAGTGCGAAATCATACAACTCTTTCATAGAAGTTGCAATAGCACCGGCTCCCGCATTTAAATCGGCAGCTGAACCATCCAAATTGTCCAATAAAGGAGTGATTGTAGATTTGTAATCTTTATTTGAAAAATCACGAATCTTGGCCATGTCCGATATTGCAGCATTTAAATTCTTCACAGAAATTGGGTGAGAAGCTAAATCTTCTAAGCTTTTGTCTTCATCGGCAACCTTGATTTTTATGGTTTCATGGTTGTATTTATGTGGAAGTGCTGAATAAATCCAAGGATAATAAGAAGCAGCGTATTTTAGATTATTAACACCAATACCGTTACGGAAGTTTAACACAACATCCTTGTCGTTGCGGTGAATATAGCCTTCGTAAACATCCAAAATAGCAACACGGTTTTGCATTTCAGCACACTGCATTAACATTGCTTGCTGTAAAGAAAAACACTCGTCAGCTTTAGCAAGTAATACAGAATCCGGTATAGCCAAAATTGTAGGTTGGTCTTCACGCTTGCAAGCTTCCAAACCAGCTAGTAATGATTCGAAGTTTATGTCATCTGAATAAGTACCAACGGATACTATGTAGCATTCTCCTCCGCCGTTAGCGAAAAAAAGACGCACTGCATCGTACAAGTAGAAGTTTTTGTCAAACTTAACTCCGGTAACTTGCTTGCCTTCATCCAAAGAAACTTGGATCTCAGCAGGAACATAACCACCACCGAAATAATCGATGTAGTCTAACATAGAAGAGATGTGAACGCCTGTGTTTAGGATGCTGCTACCGCCTTTTTGAGCTTTTGCAGTATATCCAACAAACGCAGGAACAGCAGTTGGTACCTGACCAACCGACGGTGGTAGGGTAGAAATTTCTTCTACGTACACACCTGGAGTTCTGTAATTTGCCATAGTTGTTAAATAATTAACGATTTGGACAAAACTAAGGCTTTACAACTTTACTTTCTTGTACAATAGAGGATGTTGTGGATAACTTGGGTGGTTAGTGAGATTGTCAATGCTAAATCTAACGTTTTTGTGCTTTATCCTTTTCTTTTCCTTATCTGTTGATATATAATAACTTTGGATAGATAATTTGCTTGCAGAAACAAGGTTTATTGGTTCGGTGGATAGAGCGAAAACAGTGGTGTTGTTATTCACATTTTGCAAAGAAAAATGTGCATAACCATTGTCGTCTTCCACAATTTCTGGTAAGGGGCCGGTATTCATATCGGGTATCAGCTCAATTAATATGGGATAAGCCGCTGATTTGAATTGGAAATTTAGTGAAAGTGGTCTTTTGAGATTAACTATATTTTTAAAAAATTCCACCTGATTTTCTATAGTTAATATTAGATTTCCAATAGATTGATAACCATTGGGTAGTTGCATAGGGGATGGTTTGTATTTATTCCCGTTTGCAAAAACAATAGCTACTTCATCTGGTGCTGAATTAGCGCCATCTATAGAAATTTCATGTCGGTGATTTTCATAAAAAAATGGAATATCTAAATTCTTAGTAATTAATTGAAAATTCGAATCTTTTGTAGCTAAAATAAAATTAAATGTTACCGTTGGTTCTAAAAAATCAATTTCTGGTAACTCCGTATTTATGGCATGGGTAAAAAACTTGGCGGTTAATTTGCCACGCTCTAAATTCCATAAATGTCTATGGTTTTTAAGTTTTCGTTGAGTTTCATTATCTGGAAATATTCCAAAGCTGAATAACTCCTCGTCTCCAGTAAGTTCGTGTTTCGCACTGATATTTAGCCAATCAACAATTTTCATTTAAGAAATTATTCATTGTCATTTAGCCTTCGATTTAGCTCCTTCATGCTTGGTAATGATCTATTATTGTCATTTCCGAAAACAGGTAAAAGTCGAATTTTATAAATTACATGAGGCATTAATTTTGATCCGGTAGCACTAAATATATTGGAAACCTCTCTAAAATCAATATTCTGCAAATCAAAGACAAGGGAATCAACTTCTGCGGGTAATCCATCAATATCGGTTTGTTTTAAAACCGAATTTTCATGGAAATAACCAATGATTTTATCAATTAAAAATATTCCGTCTTTATATCTGTTTCCTGAATGAGAAGAAGCGAACATTACATAAAGTACCAATAAAGTGGGCACTCCCTTTTTGAAATTATTCGGATATCCGCCTGATTTATTTATCGTCTTGTCTTCGTCAATTCTTAGTAAGGAAAAATAAACTACATTGTCTTGTTGTAATGCTTTTGCACCTGATTGATCGGCAATGTTGCTAAGGACCAATAATTCCTCATTAGAACCTGTAACGTATTTAAGGTGAGAGTTAATCTCTAATTCCAGGGCTCTAAGGGATTCGTAAATCATAATTTACTGCTTCAATGCCCAAATAATTAGTCGAGCTAAATAAATTCCTAAAAAGGTAATTCCAGAGATTATTAAAAATAGAGTTTCAACACCATTAAAAAAAATAGCTAATTCTATCATCGTCTCCTGCATTAAATTCGCAAAAGCATAGAAAAAAACAAAACCTAGAACAGGGGCTAGGATAATGGTTATTAAAAACCACTTCACCTCTCTAGCTATGGTTACTTTTAGTTGTTCTCGCTTGCGGTTCTCAAACTTCTTAAACATTGAATCCTGACTATCCGCAGCAGCTTTGAAACTTCTACGGAATAATTCCCGCTCTGTTCTTTGCTCCAACCGATTAAATAAAATATCTGGATTCATGCGGCAAACATAAAGGATTTTCTATAGTTTTTCAAGTTTATCCACAAGGTTTTAACAGTTTGCTTTTTTAGTCGTTTTTCAGGGTGTATTTTTAAGTCGATCCCATAGGTTTTAGTATCTTTGCACTTTATGCTTACTTCTCACGAAATTCGAACGAAATTCATTCAGTTTTTTGAATCCAAAGGACACACGTTTGTAAAGGGGGCACCCATCGTTGTGAAAGGGGATCCAACCCTAATGTTTACCAATGCTGGGATGAATCAGTTCAAGGATTATTTCTTAGGAAATAGCATGGCTCCATACAAAAGGGCCGTTAATTCTCAAAAATGTCTACGTGTTAGTGGCAAACATAATGATTTGGAAGAGGTTGGACATGATCATTACCACCACACAATGTTTGAAATGTTGGGAAATTGGAGTTTTGGGGATTTCTTCAAAAAAGATGCGATCGCATGGGCGTGGGAGTTGCTAACAGAGGTGTATCAATTGCCCGCCAACCAATTGTATGTTACTGTTTTTGAAGGCGATGAAGCTTCCAATATCGATTTTGATCAGGATGCATTTAACTTTTGGAACCAATTTTTTCCGGCCGATAGAATATTAAAAGGAAACAAAAAAGATAACTTTTGGGAAATGGGTGATACAGGGCCTTGCGGACCATGTACCGAAATTCATTTCGATATGCGATCTGAGGCGGATAGGGCAGCGGTGAGTGGTGCCGATTTGGTGAATAATGATCACCCGGAAGTAGTAGAAATTTGGAATCTCGTGTTTATGGAATTCAATCGATTGTCTGATGGTAGTTTGGTTAGACTCCCTGCCCAGCACGTAGATACCGGTATGGGTTTTGAACGATTGGTGCGTGGCATTCAACGTAAAACCAGTAATTACGATACCGATGTCTTCCAATTTATTATTCAAGAAACAGCGAAACTCGCGGGGAAGTCGTACGGCGATGATGAAAAACAAGACATCGCTTTTCGCGTAATTGCTGATCATATTCGTGCCGTTAGTATGTGTATCGCCGATGGTCAGTTACCATCTAATAATGGTGCAGGTTATGTGGTTAGAAGGATTTTGCGTAGAGCAGCGCGTTATGGCTATTCCTATCTAGGATTTACAGAGCCCTTTTTTCATAAATTGATTCCTGGTTTAGCCGATTATTTTCAACACGCTTTTGCCGAACTTAAATCCCAAGAGAGTTTCGTAATGCGCGTGGTAAAAGAAGAAGAGGTGTCTTTCTTCCGCACATTGAGTGCCGGTATGCATCGGTTAACGGCAATAATTTCAGAGAGCAATTCTCGGATTATTGCTGGTGAAGTTGCCTTCGAATTATACGATACTTTCGGATTCCCCATTGATTTAACCGATTTAGTGGCTAGAGAAAATGGATTTTCGGTAGACATGCTTGTATTTCAGCGTTGTTTAGACGAACAGAAAAATCGTTCAAAAGCCGATGCAAGCAAGCAAATGGGCGATTGGCAACTGATAAACCAAGAGAGTGAAGAATTATTCTGCGGCTACGATGTTACAGAAAATCAAACCGTTATTAGCAGACACAGAACGGTCATAGTAAAAGGGGATAAACAGCAGTATCAACTGGTTTTAGATAATACTCCATTTTATGCTGAAAGTGGTGGACAGGTTGGAGATTCAGGGGAATTAAAAGGGGAAAAAGATGGCGAAATATTGCGTGTGTTGGATACCGTAAAAGAAAATAAATTACATATTCATTTGGTAGATAAACTGCCGCAAAATCCCAATCAAAATTTTGTTGCAACGGTAGATAAGTCGAAACGTAATCTTATTTCGTCCAACCATAGCGCAACGCACCTGATGCATTCGGCTCTGCGAGAGGCACTTGGTTCGCATGTTGCACAGAAAGGAAGTTTGGTTAATTCTGAATATTTACGATTTGATTTTTCGCATTTCGGTAAAATGACCGAGGAGGAATTATCACAAGTAGAACTGAGAGTTAATGAACAAATTCGTGCGTCAATTCCATTGCAAGAGCATAGGAATATTCCAATCGACGAAGCTACGGCTATGGGGGCTACTGCGTTGTTTGGTGAAAAATATGGCGATTTTGTTCGAGTAATTGAGTTCGATCGTAATTATAGCATGGAATTGTGCGGAGGTACCCACGTGGCCAATACTGCGGAAATTGGTCTATTTAAGATTACCTCCGAATCAAGCGTTGCCGCCGGAGTTCGAAGAATTGAGGCAGTAACAAATCACGGTGCTCAGTCGTTGATTAATGGTAGATTACAATTGTTGGAATTCGTTGAGCAAGCATTAAATAATACCAAAGATCCGGTACAGGCGATTGAAAAATTACTGCAAGAAAATGCAGATTTGAAGTCGAAATTAGAAGCCATCGAATTATCTCAAATTGCCGCAATTAAACAATCGCTGAAAACATCGTTTAACGAAGTTAATGGGATGCATTTATTGATTAAATCCTTGGGGTTGCCCTCTGCGGATGCCGCTAAACAGCTTTGTTTTCAATTGAAAAATGAAATACCTAATTCTATTATTGGCTTGGTATTTACGGCCGATGGTAAGCCAGGAATTGCCTTATATATTGATGAAAATTTGGTAGCAGAAAAAGGGTATAACGCAGCCGTGTTGGTGAGAGAAGTTGCTAAGAATATCCAAGGCGGCGGCGGCGGACAGCCTTTCTTTGCAAGTGCCGGGGGAAAAGACGTCTCAGGAATCGAAAATGCAGTTATCGCGTTAAAGAATTATTTCGAGTAATTTAATTTTGAGGTTGTTGCCTTGAAAACTTTAATTATACTTGAATAGAAGTGGCCTTAATTTATTGGTTGATGGAGGTAACTAAAAATAGTTGTGGTACAACTGACGACAGATCACAATAGAAAATAGCAATATCAAATTAGTATAGTCACCGATTAATAGAACGTTTTTCTACATAATGGAAAATGAAAATTGATATCGAAAAAAGAGGTGAACTTATGCGATTATTTTCAAAACCTTTTTTGTTTCAAAAAACTCAAATTCACCTAAAATGTCGGAAATGGCATGCATCTGTACTTTGGTTTTGGGTGAAATGGCTAACACTTCATTGATTTCTTCCGCTAAATCACCGCCTTTGAGCAAATAGAAGGATGGTTTCTTTTTCCAAAGTCCGGTACTCCAATTCCATAATTCAATACAGGGTGCAACGGCCCTTGCCACGATGGTATCAACTTTTATTGGCATTTGCTCAGCACGCAGATGAAAGCCTGTGGCATTGAGAATTTCGGTTTTCGCGATTACGTCATTAACTACTTGTATTTTTTTTCCTATCGAATCAACCAAAGTAAATTGTGATTTAGGAAATAAAATAGCTAGGGGAATGCCTGGAAAACCACCTCCAGTGCCAATATCCATATAATGGTTACCCGGTAGGAAATCGCAGAACTTGGCTAATGCTAGGGAATGTAAGATATGGTTGGTGTATAAATTTTGTATGTCTTTTCGTGAAATTAAATTTACTCGTTCATTGTGAAATAGATACAAATCGCCCAATTGTCTAAATTGATTTTTTTGTACCTCGGATAAATCGGGGAAATACTTAAAGATGATGTCAGAAGTTACCATACAATTTTCTTTTTGAAAAAGGCAAAAATACCAGTAACTGAATACCAAAAGGCTTGAAAAATATTTAAAATGGGATAAATGGGTGTGGCTTTAGGCATATTTAACAATTTAGCTTTGATACCGAAAATTATCCATTCGGGAATCCATTTAATGAATATCATTAGCAATGGCCAAAATAAATTTGTTCCCGTAAGGAACCAAAACCCAATCAACAAGTAAAACGCAAGTTGAGAAAATGGGAACCAAAATAGCTGGAATTTTGCGTTGGACAAGTAGTTTTTACCTACCCAAAGATGTCGTTGTTTTTGTTTCCAATACTGTTTCCAAGTAGATGGTCCTGCGCTAGTAGTGTAAGAATCGGGCTGAATAATTACTCCTGTAGCATTTTTTTGTGAGGCTTCTTGAACGAAAAGGTCGTCGTCGCCTGCGGGAATATGGTAATGCGATGAAAATCCGCTTACACTGTCATAGGCTTTGCGCGTGTAAGCAAGATTTCTACCAACTCCCATGTATGTTTTTTGTTGCAAGCAGAAACCTAAGTATGATAGAGCGGTTAGGGTGTTTTCGTAATGAATAAGCCGGCCTAAGAAACCATTGCCAGTGGTGAGAGGCGAAACGCCAAGGACTATGTCGTATCCTTGAGCAAAGCCGTTAACCATGCCACGCAACCATTGATCGGATGCAGGTTTGCAATCGGCATCGGTCAAGACAAAGTATTGATATTTTGCTTTTTTCAAGGCCAATGTTAAGGCCAGTTTTTTACCGCCTGATTTAACCACATCGATATCCAGATGAACGATTTTTAATTGTGGATGTTGGTTTGCTTGTTCGGTGAGAAACAGCGTGGATCCATCGGAACTTCTGTCGTTCGCAATAACAATTTCAAATTCGGGATAATCTTGTTTCAGCCAAAGCGGTATATTTTCAAGGAGATGTTTCTTTGCGTCTCTGGCAGCAATCACAAGGCTAATTCCAGGGAGTTTTTGGTTAATTTCGGTTTTGGTTGATAACTTAACCTTTGAGAAAACCAGAAAGAAATACAACCACGAGATAATTATAAAAAGTCCGCTGGCAATTAATAAGGCCTGATCTATGTTGTTTAATTGTATCGACGTAAAAAAATCTTGAAATGACATGGAATAAAAGTGCAAATTTAAACTAGTTTTAGTTTTCTTGGATAATATAATCTGCAGTATTGACAAGGAATTTGATTAAACATAGAATTTGCTTCATTGAAATAATTATACAAATTTTTACGGTGGTCTTTTTAATATATTTGAATGAAATATGGATATCAGGGATGTTGAGTCATACACGGATGATTTGGAGAACGATTTAAACTGGTTGCAACGAGTAATCGAATATCAATTAGGCATATTAACTGAGGAAGAAAAAAATATTTTTGAAACTAATAATGAATTTATTCCTAAAAATCCTTCCATAAAAAGTTATTATGGTAATTTCATTTTTGAGAATAAATTATCATTGGTTGAACGTGGATTACTAATAATCGGGATAGCTATATATTTTAGACCTTATGTGTTCAATGAATTATTAAAAATTGCAAGAAATAATCAAGTTGGAGATTCTCGAATTGGTGGTGTAATCAATAGTACACAGATGTATTTTATTCCAACAGGTGAGACGGCAATATTTTTGCTAACGAATGGATCTTTGAAAGAGAGAATAATGGTTTTGGATGTGCTGAACCCGCAGCATTGGTTGTTCGAAAATTCAATTTTAAAATTCGATTACAGCGAGTTTAATCTTCCTACTTCGTATTATCCGTTTTCCTTAACTAAAGATTACATGGAATTTTTTACTACAGGAAAATTTAAGAGTCCTGATTTTTCTACACAATTTCCTGCAACTAAAGTTGAAGTAATGTTGGATTGGGAGGATGTGGTAATTTCTGATAAACTAACAATAGAAATAAATGATCTTGAATATTGGATTCAATTTGAAAATGATATCTTTAATAAATATGGATGGGGTAAAAAGATTAAGCGTGGGTACAAAGTGATATTTCATGGTCCATCGGGAACCGGCAAGACTATGGTTGCGGGGTTAATTGGGAAAAAATATGGAAAGGAAGTATACCGAGTAGATGTATCGCAACTTTCCTCCAAGTACATTGGTGAAACTGAAAAAAACATTGAGAATTTATTCCAACAAGCTAAAAATAAAAACTGGATATTATTTTTTGATGAGGGAGAGACATTGTTTAGCAAACGGAGTAATACGGGTGGATCCAATGAACGATACGGAAACCAGCAAGTTGGCTTTTTATTGCAGAAAATAGAGGATCATCCTGGTGTGGTAATTTTAGCTACTAACTTAAAGGGAAATTTGGATGAAGCTTTTTTACGGCGATTTCAGAAAATGATTTATTTTGAGTTCCCAGATGAAACTTCGAGATTTGATTTATGGGTAAAATCATTTGAAAATACAATTCCTTTGAGTCCTGATATTGATTTAAAGTCAACGGCCAAGGAGTATGAACTCGTTGGTGGACAAATTGTAAATGTTATCAAGCAAGTGATAATAAGAGAGTTGGGTGTGGGTAGTAGGGTTATCAATAAAAAAACACTGGTTGCTTGTATTAAAGAGGAGCTTCAAAAAAAATAAATTGATATTTTTGAAAATCTTCATATTATCACTAAATTGACTGCTTAAATTAAATTTCTAAGATATCATGTCTGGACCATCTCTTTCATCGGCTAAGAAAAAGTCAACTGTGGCCTCTGTACTTTCACAAGCGTCTACAGGAGGTGGCGCAGGAGCTAGTGCAATACCAGCTTCAACCGGAACAGGGGGCAGTGTGGCTGGTTCTACAACAGCTGCGCCGCCAAAGAAAACGTTAAAAGGCATGGGTAAAAAGGTGGTTAATGCCAATGGATTAGCTAATCTTAATCCCAGTAATATGAGGGGTATGGGTATGGGAATGAAAAAGAAAGTTCCGGGTGAATTTAACCCTGCCGATGTTGAAGAAGAAGATGGAGATTCTGTAGGAGATGTTTATGGGGATATAAATGAGACATTGGGAGATGCTGGGGATGATTTTGAAGAGGGATTAACAGAAACATTTGAAGAAGTAAATGATGACGGTGATATAGAAACTGAAGATAGATTACCGGATAATGTCCAAGAGCATATGGATAACCTTGCTATTGCAACCGGTGTAATGGGCTCTTTGGATGGACTTCGAGGAATGGTAGATGCTTTCAAGAGTTTCAAGGAAGGGAAAGATAATTTCGAGAAGATTGACGCAGCGTTTGATATGTTGAGCGCTGCAAATAGTACCGTGGAATCTGGTGCAGGTTTAACGGAGTCTTTTGCAGCAGAAGATAGCCAACAAGCAGTGGATGCAGAAGCTGTGGGTAGTTGGACAGGGGGTATAGGAGACGCATTGACGGCTTTGAAAGGTGCCTTCACTAGTATTAAGAAAACAGTAGAAGCCGTTAAGGAGGCCTCTAATAACACAGCCAAACAAAATGCTAAAGCGGCATTAAATTTAGCGGAGGACTGGACAAATACAGCAAAAAGTACGCTAGAGTCAATCAACGGTATTAAAGAGGCCTTGGGTGGCGATGCATTTGGTGGAATTGGTGAAGCAATTCCAGGTTTGGATTTGGCTTTAACGGGTATAAATATCATTAAAGAGGCGTACACTTTAGTGGTGGCTTGGAAAGAGCACAAGAAGATGGTGAAAGAGAAAGAAGAGATGGAAACAGGTGATACGGCTATTTCTGGTGATGCTGAAGAAATTAGAATTTTAAAAGCAGAAAGAGATAATGTTCAGTCGGTTAAAGATGACGATACGGGACGATTAAAAACAATGAATGATCGTATTGCTGCGCTTAATGCTGAAATTGCGGCGAAAGGAGCTGATAAAGCGTATAATAAAAGTAGTTACTTAGGTTTAGGAAAGTCTGAAAAAGAAAAAGCTCAGGCGGAAATAGCCGAAATTACAATAGAAAAGAATAGATTAGATGGAAGGCAAGGTATTTTAGATGGTAAAATAGCTGCTGCAGAAAAGAAGATTGAGGATAAAGAGAAGTCTTTGTCACCAGGTAGGTTAGATAAAGTAAATGATTACAGTTTGATAACTGAAATTGATGACGCAAATAAGAAGAGAATTGTCAGAAATTCCGTCTTGTTGGTGGCAGACTTTGCGAGTTTAGCCGGTGGAATTGCTAATTTAACTGGAGTTGGTGGTGGCGTTGGAGCCGGGTTAAAAGCCGCTGCTGGTGGACTAAAGGTAGGTATGAAAGGAGCTAGGTTGGCAAAACAAACCGGTAGGGATAAAGCTGCCAAATCTGCAGCAATTTCAGCAGGCTCATCATCATCTATGTTTGATACGTCGAAATCTTCCGCAGCTAAAAAAGCTAGAAGACAAGATCAAATGAAATATTTGATGAATAAAGTTAGGAATTTACCTACTACTGATGAGGTGAAATTCAAAGAAGAGGTTCCAAAAATTGAAGGGTATTTCAATGCAATTGGTGTTGAACCTGCCACTTTGTATAAGAAAAATGGAAATCCAGAAGCACAATTTGGAATGTTGTACAAAGCGTTGATTGAAAGAGAATTTTAAAATAGAGAAAAATGATAAATGAGAATAATATTCTGCAATTAGTAAAAGCAGAAACAGAGAAATTAGCATTTAAGACTGAGTTTATCAGCGAACTTGAAAAATTAGATATTCCGGTTTTATTGGTCTATCCCTATTCTGATGATGAGGATTTAAATCTAAGAAAATGGAATTTTTCTTTGATGGTTTTTCCAATGGGGGATGATTTTGATGGGTCTGTACTTGTTCAATTATTTTGGGAGTTTAATACGGTTGTCAATAATTTGAATTCCGATGCAATTCATAAATTTATTGTAAAGAATAATATTAGATTGCCTTTAGGATATTTAGGGGTATCCGAAGAGACCAATAGAGTGCATTTTCGCGCAACAATCCCTATTCCAGTAAATGCGGGATTAGATTATAAATATTTGGCAGATGTCTACGATTTGGCCATGTTGCCACTGACTATGTTCTCAGAAGAGATGAAATCACTATAAAGAATAGGCTAGGATTTTTTTGCCTATTCTTATAATTCGGAGGTGTAGTAAATATTCTAAACGTTTTATTGGACAACACTAATTTTCTGTTGATTCAGGATGGAATTAGGTAAATACCCATGCTTTCGGATCGATAAAATTTAGTAATGACGAATTGAACTAAAAAGAAAAAGGAGCTCAATGAGCTCCTTTTTCTTTTTAGTCGGGGAGACAGGATTCGAACCTGCGACCCCCTGGTCCCAAACCAGGTGCGCTACCGGCCTGCGCTACTCCCCGGTAAATCCAGAGTTGTATATTCACTCCTTCATTGCGACCCCTACAGGATTCGAACCTGTGACCTACTGCTTAGAAGGCAGTTGCTCTATCCAGCTGAGCTAAGAGGTCCTGCAATCCATTCACTAACCCTTGTAAAGGCCGTAAACAAGGCCGCAAAAATAGGCATTTTTGGAATAAAAACTAATAATAGGTGTGATTTTTTTTAAAATTTGACGTACATCGACAATTTTCAACTATTCGTAAAATCCCTTCGGTATTTGCTATCTATTTATTTAATTGCAGTATCGAAATGGCTTATTTTTACTAGCCTTTAGATAAATAATTAAAATTCAATTTAATGCAAAGTCCGTTTTTTAAATTTAAAGATATAAAGAGCTATAGCTCAACTGAATGGCTCATTAACAATACTAAAAAATACCGCAGTGTATTTGAAGCCGAAGAGGTCAATTATATCTATTGCGAGGTAACGTTGTACAATAAGAAATTCGACGAAGAGCCATGGAATTTGCAAATGCAAATAAAATGTGTGGATGAAAATAATAACGAACTGTGCTCCTTAGATTGTTCTCGCACCGTAGATCCAGCGGAACCAATTATTTTTGCTAGAGAAGGGTGGGGGGTAAAACATGTTGGTAGATTTTGGAAACCCGGAGTATATCGGTGGGAAGCTTGGATTAATGATGAAATTCTAGCTTCAAAAATATTTTATGTTCAACAGGTTGGAATTGTAAAGCCCGGTCTTAATCCCTATTTCAAAATAGATACGGTGAAATTGTATGAAGGCTCAAGTATTGACGTAGATATTGCTAAACGAAAGTACTATACTGTGTTTAACGCTTTGGCTACCCGGTATGTGTGGGCTGAAGTTAATTGCCAGAATTTAACCAGGAAATCCAACGAACTTCCCATTGAACTGCTATTTAATTTTAGAAGTAAATCGGGGTACCTAAAGGGCAGCGTTTCTAAAATTCAATTTGTGAAACCGGAAGACGATGAATTCTCGATATCCTTGGGTTGGGGCTCCAGTATCATCGGCACGTGGTCTCGCGGAGATTATTTAGCTGAGATAGTTTTCATGGATACATTGTTGGCTCAAATGCCTTTTAGAATTGGCGATGATTACGTAGAGGCTACGGAAGAAGATTTTATGCCGATGACGCAATTGACCGTTCCTTTTGCGGAGGACGATGCTAATGCGGAAACAAAACCTGGAGAAGAATCGATACAAAGCGGTCATCTTGATTTTCAATCCGAAGGATTTGAGAACGTGATGAAAGAATTGGATGAATTAACCGGCTTGGATCCAATTAAAAAGAAAATTAGAGAATATGCAGATTATCTCCGCTTCGTAGCGCTAAGAAAGGAAAAAGGGTTTGAAGAAAACGAGAAAATCAATCTACATGCTGTTTTTAAAGGGAATCCTGGAACGGGTAAAACAACCGTAGCCAGACTTTTAGGTAAAATTTACAAAGAACTTGGACTGCTGAAAAACGGACATGTTTATGAGGTGGATAGAGCAGACTTAGTAGCGGAATATATCGGTCAAACGGCACCGAAAACCAAAGAAGCCATTAAAAAAGCCAAAAACGGAGTATTATTTATTGACGAAGCCTATAGTTTGGCCCGCAAGGATGATGATAATAAAGATTTTGGCAAAGAGGCAATTGAAGTTTTGCTGAAAGAGTTAGCCGATGCCGATGATATTGCTATTGTGGTAGCCGGGTATCCAGAAGAAATGGATGTTTTCTTAGAGTCTAATCCAGGTTTAAAAAGCCGATTTGTTGTGCAATATGAATTCCCCGATTATACACCGCAGGAATTGGTGAAAATAGCCACGTTTGCAGCTGAAAAAAGAGGGGTGAATTTTGACGAACCAGCCGCCAAATTATTGCAAAAGTATCTCACCGATAAGTATAGAGATCGCGATAAATTCTTTGGTAATGCCCGATTGGTGAATTCCATGGTGGATGAAGCCAAAATGAACATGGGACTCCGTATTATGAAAGGTGAGCATCCCGAAGAATTGGATGCCGAAGCTTTGAGTACAATTACCGAAGCCGATTTGAAGAAAATCTTTGATTTGCATAGCGGAATATTGCCTGAAATTCCAATCGATGAAGATCTTTTGCGAGAAAGTATGCAGAAACTACGTTCGATGATTGGTTTGAATAAAGTAAAACAGGATATCGAAGAATTAGTAAAACTTGTTCGTTTCTACAAAAGTATGGGGAAAGATGTAAGGAAGATTTTCTCGTTACATAGTGTTTTTAGTGGAAATCCTGGTACCGGTAAAACTACTGTTGCTCGTATTTTAGCTCAGATTTATAAAGCCTTGGGAATCTTAGAACGAGGCCATTTGATTGAATGCGATAGACAAAGTTTGGTGGGTGGATACATTGGTCAAACCGCCATCAAAACGGCAGAACTTATTAATAAAGCTATTGGCGGTGTTCTTTTCATTGATGAAGCGTATTCGTTGAGTGACGGTGGTTCTTCGGATTTTGGTAGAGAAGCAATCGAAACATTATTAAAACGAATGGAAGATAGACGCGGAGAGTTTATTGTAATTGCAGCAGGATATACCCAAAATATGGAGCGATTTATGGAATCAAATCCAGGTTTGAAATCTCGGTTTGATAGAGAATTCCAGTTCTCAGATTACAATGCAGACGACCTTTATACCATTGCGTTAAATCAGCTAACTGATCATAATATTGTACCTGAACCTAAAGCAGCGGATCATTTGATGAAATATATCCAATTTTTATTTAAGTCGAGGGATAAATATTTTGGTAACGGTAGAGCAGTTAGGCGTGTAATTGAGGAAGCCGTGAGAAATCAACATTTGCGATTAAGCGAGTTGCCCAAAAATAAACAAACAGCAAAAGCAATTGAAACCTTGAAGTTTGAAGATGTTGAGGAATTTAGCACCGAAATTAAACCCGGCAGTGCTTACGGTGGGATTGGGTTTCGTTTGTAATTGCTTTTAGTTATTGATCATTGAATTTATATTAAATTTACCGAACAATAATGTAAGGGTAATTTTTATATAATTTCTATTTGATTTGTCTATTAAAACTCTTCTTAAACCTGTAGTTGCAGCAATTGGCAATTATCCCTGGCGGTTTTTGCTGTATCAGTTGTTGTTTGTTATTTTAATGCAACAATTGGGTCGATTAATTTGGTTTTTTGGGAATGCGTATTGGTTACAACCGTTAGGAATTTGGGAATACAGCAAGGTTTTTTTTATTGGTTTTTATTTCGATTTACCCTTGGTTGCTTATTGTTTTGCCCCTCTATGGATTTGGTGGGTTCTGTTTCCTTACTCTATTCATAAAAGAAATTATTTCGTGCGGTCAATAGCAGTGCTACTGTTATTTTTAACGCTTTTACTCAATGCAATTGACGCAGGTTATTCCAACGTAACTTCCAAAAGAAGTGGTAAAGAGTTATTGGATGTTTTGTTAGATCCTGCTAATAATCTTTCCACCTATATTCTGGATTATTGGTGGGGAGTGCTTTTGATGCTTGGATTGGCCTTGTTCTTATGGCGATATTTTCCGATGCCTCCAAAACAAGAAATCTACCCAATTCGCCGAAAATCTTTATTGTTATTCCCTGTTTCCTTTAAAGGAAGAAATTTCGTGAATCTGGGGTTGCGTTTTATTTTAATTATGGGGATGTTACTATTTGCAGGTAGAGGAGGAACTCGGTTACGCCCCTTGCGGGCTTCCGATGCTTCCGAATTCGTTTTACCTGAAATCTCCCCGTTATTAGTGTCCACTCCGTTCTCAATTATTTCTAGTTTTCAATCCAATAAATTGAAATTGGTAAATTGGGTAAATAATCCTCAGGGTAAAGTATTAGCAAATAGTCTCCCAATTTCTTTGATTATTGATCAATTGAAAGTTCATAAAGCGATTAAAGATTCTCTCTCATTTACAACTTCTCCTGATAATTATTTAGCTAATAACAAAACGTATCCATCGCCCAATATTGTCTTAATTGTAGTAGAGAGTTTGGCTCGAGATTACACAGGATTTCTCAATGGCGCTCCCTACACACCATTTTTAGATAAGTTGGCCAAGAATCCTGATGCCGTGGTATTCCCGTATTGTTTTGCCAACGGTACCAAAAGTATAGAAATGGCACCCTCCATTTTTGCGGGAATGCCAAATTTAATGGAAGACTTTTTTATCACGTCTAGTTACAGTACCAACCGGTTTACCAATGCCTTTGGCTATTTACGTAAGCTTAACTATACCACCCAGTTTTTTCATGGGTCCAATAACGGTACTATGGGCTTTCGTTCATTTTTTAAAAGCGGGGGGCTGCAAGAATATTACGGCATTAATGAATATCCCCACGCTGATTTAGATTTTGATGGACATTGGGGTATTTTTGATGAACCCTATCTCCAATACGTTTGTAAACGATTATCGGAAAATAAACAACCATTTTTCAGCAGTGTGTTCACGTTAAGTTCACACCATCCCTATGCAATACCTAAAGCGTTGGAAAAGCAATTCCCAGGGGCCAATTTAACAGTACAAAAGACCATCGCCTATGCAGATTATTCGCTAGAAAAGTTCTTCGAATCAGCCAGAAAACAACCTTGGTTTACCAATACAATATTTATAATTACTGGCGATCATACCTCGCATGGTACATTGGGTTATTTCTATAGTCCTAGCGGCCATTACGAGGTGCCATTGCTCGTATTTGCTCCAGGTAGAGGATCCACTCTTCAACCGACGATGAATCCCGTAATTTTACAAAAAACCTGTTCGCAATTGGATATTTTACCCACCTGCCTTTCGTATGTGTGGAATACCTCAACAGTGCGTTTGGGTATGGGAAGAAGTTTGCTAGATTCCTCGTATGCAGGTTATTCTTATCATTATGATAAAGGCTTGTTTTATATTATTCAATATCCCTTTGTATTGGTTTTAAATGATAGGGGAGAGTGCGTTGATTTTTATCGACAGTTAAGAAATAGCAATAAACAAGAATCATTGCTTACATCACAAAATACCGAATTCCTAAATAAAAAAATGGAACTATTCCAACAATTGAAGGCTACTATTCAACTCTACAGAACAGCACTAACCTCCAACCGCTGGGATGAATTATTTAACAATCGATAGATAGCTATGCTGTTGCCAATTTTCCGAGTAAAGTTCAATTATATATACTCCGGAAGTTAGCCTGTTGGGAATTGTTATTTGTTGATCTTGTCCTTGGAATTCCTGCACGGTAATAATGGTTCCTGTTGAGTTTATCAATCGAAGTATACCCCTATTTACTTGAACCGGGCTCTGCACTGTGATTGTGGTAATTCCATCGATTATTGGGTTAGGGTACACCCTGATTTTGCTTGGTGAACTATTGAAATTACCTACGGAAGCTGAAGTAATCCAAAAACACTCAGAGGTGTCTGAACAGTTATCTTGAGTTACTACAACCGCATAGTTGCCATTAGATTGTGCGTTGTAAATCCGGGTATTTCCATCGGTGACTGGTTTATAGTTTTGATTGCATAAAACCCATTGCCAATCCGTTGCCGAAGTATTGGTACAAGTTAGTACATCGCCTGTTACCAACACGCCAACGCCAACCTTAATAACAGTTAAATCAATGGTGATAACACTATCACAGCCCAAATGATTTTTAATTGTGTCCTGAATGATGGCTGATTTCGTGTATGAATTTTTGCCACTGGGCAGCGTAAACAATTTGCAAGCAGACTCTTTGTAGGAGAAGTAAGTTTTTCCCAAAACAGTTAAATTAACAGTTACAATACTGTCGCAAAAATTACTGTTGAGCACCGTGTCCTTATAGCTACCTGTTTTCGACCAATAATAGCGTTCACTGGGAGATTTATATCGATCACAGACAGTTACTTTTATCGTTTTATAAGTTGCCAATGATATTGCTTTTATAGTGATTATACTATCGCAACCCACTGCATTTTCGAGTGTATCGTAATACACACCCGGTATGGAAATGAAGTATTTTCTACTGGGTACTCGGAATGGCGTACAGAACTTTTTCTCTTGGGTGGAGTAGGTGGTTTTTCTAACAATTAAATCGATTATTATAAAGCTATCGCAACCTTTGTAGTTGGTTGTAGTATCAACATAAATGCCGGTTTCGGTTAGTTTTCGGCCTAGGGGTGACAGATAACTATTACAAACATTGGCGGAAAGGGTGGAACTAGTTCCACCGATACTTAAGGAAACGTTGATAACACTATCACAACCCACTGAGTTTACAAGGTAATCTGTGTAGGTCCCCGATTTTGTCCAAGTGTAAGCACCTGATGGACTTGTATAACTTTTGCAGGCCCAAGCGGAGATATTTTTAACGGTTTTATAACGCAAGGTAAGATGGATTGTTAAGGCACTATCACAGCCGAAATAAGTAGGTAGCGTGTCTTTGTAAACGCCTCCTTTGGTCCATGTGAATTTTCCACTCGGAGAACGGAATCTATCGCAGCGATTTTCTGCAATTGTATCTCGAATCGTCCCTTTTGTAAGGGTTTTCCCACTAACCCAATTGGAGGTACTTCCGCTTAGTGCAAAATTGGCAACCACACCGTTGTTGCCGTAGCCCGATAAATCAGATAGTGTCTTTACTGAAGTATTACTGGCGCCTGCTTTGCCATGATTGAATTTATAATAGGCTCGCAGACCTTGCTGAGGTGCACAATACTCGCCACTCATATCGTTTTTAATGTCTGTTTGAGTTCTATATTTGGCCCAAATCTTAACTTCGTCTATTTTACCCTGATATCTTCGCGTATAGGTCCCGGAATGATCGCCAATAACCAAATCTACGCCGGTTGCTTTGGTCATCGCTGCAGTTGAACTCATTGAATCAACTTGATTACCATCTACATAGAAATAAGCTTTAGTACCATTGTATGTAAATGCTACGTGTTGCCATGTGTTTAGTTTGAGTACTGCGGTAGCTGTTGTTTTTTCTACCCAAGTAGAGGTACCTTGACCGAAGGCACAATTCAATTTCCCGCCATCGCCACAACGCATCATATATCCATTGTTGGATGAATTGTCTTCCTTGTTGATAATATTGCCCTCCCAAGCCGATGGTTTCCATGCGGTTGGAAAAATCCATGCTTCTAAACAGAAACTCTTACCGCCCAAATTGATGGAAGAATCTTTGCCGCAAATTACACGATCGTCCGAACCATCAAAATCCAATGCATTTTGTGCGCTCGCATTTGTTGTAAAAAACATAATAAATACGAGCAGCGATAGTAGAATTTTATAGTGATTTTTTTGATGGATTTTAGAATGAAACACGGTATAATGATATATTTTAGCAAGGTGATAGAAATATTTAATTATTTGATTCATAATGGTTTGATTGAGATTCGAAAGAACGAATATAGAAAAATAATTTTTCTAGCAAATACATACTCGCTTTAAATCGCATAATTTCGTCCTTAATTCTATTATCTCATCTCAAACGAGCATGTTGGTTTCGGTAAATACCGTTTTCCGTAGTACTCTGGTTGTATTAGCAGCCACGCTGTTAATTTTACCATTAATTCGCACCGCTGATAATCCAACTAAAGTTAGAAAGGACACCCGTAAAGTAGAAGAATTTCTAGAGGTTGTAAATAAAACAGCCAACAATTCTCAAGATTGTATTGATGTAAATTGGACGGTTGATTTTGATTCTATTCAAATTCCAGAAAGCGCTTTATCCGATCCAATTAACGTGTTGAATCTCCTTTTACCAGGAAAAGTATTAAAAGATCCAATTTCGGATGAAACTATGATTGCTTGGTCTTGCGCAAAATGTACATCCAGTTACTTGCATAATCCCATTGCTGAGTGGTTTGATATTGATTCGTCAATTACCTTTCCATTTAATAAAAATTATACCAGCTTTATTGGCCAAATTGATCTCCAAAGTAAAGATTCAATGCCTCAACGGTTGTTTTCGTTTTCTACGAGT
>CANGWH010000001.1 GCA_947457565.1 Flavobacteriales bacterium | reverse complement strand
TATTCTTTTTTTCTACTGGGTTTGAAGACGAGTGTTCCACTGCCCATCCCGTAGCGATAAATTAACGACTCCTGACCCGCCATACCTACATTTAGTTGCAGGGCCGATTGAATCGTTCCAAAAGTGGTAGTTCTGCTAACCGGGTTTAAGGTGTAATCGTTGGTCGCTACATTCCCTAACAGTTGTACTTGCCATTTTTTACTCAGCTTGAGATTGTAAAAAGCTTGTGCATCCCAAAAATTCATGGAATAATCTCCGGAAGTGTTGAGCGATTGAGTCAATAAACTATTGCTGTACTGTCGAATTCCTAACCCTCCATTGCTTCTGTTTCCGCCTGCTAGGTAAGCAAAGCTATTGGACATAGTACCTAAATTGGCAATTACACTGATAGAATCGGGTTTCTCGTATTGGACATCCAAAACAGAACTCATTTTATCGCCATATTCAGCTCCAAATCCACCGGCACTAAAACTAACACTGCCTACTAGGTCTGGATTAATAAAACTCAATCCTTCTTGCTGTCCGCTGCTTATTAATTGAGGTCTAAGAATCTCAATATCGTTCACGTAAATAAGATTTTCATCGTAATTACCGCCACGAACACTGTAATTACTCGACATTTCATTACCGGCACTCACCCCAATTTGCATTTTAATCAAGGATTCTATTCCCGCCATGGGAGTGGGGTTTAGTTGTAGCCGTTGGGTGCGAATATCTTCCATAAACCCGTTGCCGCGTTTCGCCGTAATCACAATGCCGTCCATTCGTTGAAACGGTTGATCAGAATTGCCATCGTTGGCATCGGTATTATAAGTAAGGGTGTCGGGGCTACGATTTCCCCGCCATCGATGGATTAAAACGCGTTTGCTGTTGTAAAAACCAATAATCCAAGTTCCGTCTTCAATATCCTGATTACTTTTGAAAATACCATTTCTGTCCGATGTTCCCAGTAATTGCTCGTTGTCTAATCGAATTTCAACGCCTGCCGCTGGCTGCCCTGAGGTCCCAATTACAATTCCTTGTCGCGTATTTTGAGCTATGGAAGTTTGCGGTATACCTGCTAATATAAAGACAAAAGGAATTATCCATGTACGGGTGAACTTCACAGGTAAGAAACGATTAATATGTAGGATTATTGCCAACAGAAAAGTTTGATTGAGTCTTATTGGTGGAGTGTTTTAGATGTTGATAGCAATTACGGAAAGGGCCATGACAATCCGAATCACTGATTGTAGAAGACTATTATGTGAATTTTTAAGCGGTAATCGACTTTAGTTCTGCAATTGTCTGGATAGGATTGGCAGAACCAAATACGGTATTTCCAGCAACAAGAACATCCGCGCCTGCATCGGTTAGTGCTTTTGCATTGGCTAGTGTAACACCGCCATCAATTTCTATCAATGTGTTACTTCCACATTCTTTGATCATTGATTTTAATTCGCGAATTTTAGTGTAGGTGTTTTCTATAAACGATTGACCTCCAAATCCGGGATTAACACTCATTAAACATACTAGATCGCATAAAGGTAGAATATCTTTTAGCAGTGAAACAGGGGTGTGTGGATTTAGTGCAACACCTGCCTGCATTCCATGATTTTTGATGTTGTTTAACGAGCGATGCAAATGGGTGCAGGCTTCGTAATGCACCGTTAAAATATGGGCTCCTGCTTCGGCAAAGGCAGCCGTGTAACGATCAGGATCAACAATCATTAAATGCACATCCAAGGTTTTCTTAGCGCTTGCTTTCAAGGGTTTCATTACCGGGAAACCGAAAGAAATATTGGGTACAAAAACTCCATCCATTACATCCACATGAAACCAATCGGCCTGGGAGTCATTAATCATTTGAATTTCTTCGTACAATTTGCCGAAATCGGCCGATAAAATGGAGGGCGCTATGCGTGCAGACATATCGCAAAGTTAATAGTTACTACTATATTTTTACGACTAAACTTCTCGCAACTTATTGTATAGTTTTATGGTTTCTACGGCCTCTTTTACATCGTGTGTTCGTAACAGATTAGCTCCGTTTTGTAGAGCGGCTAGGTGCAATACACTAGTACCATTTAATGCACCTTCTGGAGTGGTTTCAAGCAAGTTGTAAATCATGCTCTTACGCGAAATACCTACTAATATTGGAGCACTTAGCGATTGTAATCGTTTAAGTCGATTTAATAATTGATAATTCTGATCCAAAGTTTTACCAAATCCAAATCCTGGATCTAGAATTATCTGCTTAATTCCGAATTTCCGAATTTGTCGGGTTTTTTGCAGGAAATAAGTAAATAAAGCCTCTTGAATGGGTTCACCATAGGTAGGATTTTCTTGCATTGTTTTGGGCATACCCAATTTATGCATAGCGATGTAAATCCAGCGCCCATGAGAAACTGTGTTTAACATATCTTTATCATCTTCACCAGACGAAATATCATTAACAATATCAAAACGTAGTTTGGAGCAGCCTTTCACCACCGATGCATAGTAAGTATCAATGGAAATCCATGTTGCAGGAAAAGCTTCACGAACTGCCTCAACCGCAGGATAGACTCTCTCCAATTCCTCCTGCGCCGATACGGGCTCAGATCCAGGTCTAGTGCTTTGACCGCCAATATCCAATAAAGCGGCACCATCATTGAGCATTTGACCCGCTTTATCTACCACCGCCTGAATGCTATCAACTCTGCTGCCCGCATAAAAAGAATCCGGCGTAATATTCAATATCCCCATCACCTGAGGTGAATGAAGGCTGAGTATTTTGTCGCCGGATTCTAAAGTATAATACAAAGTAGTTATTTAATCGACTCGTCCGGATTTCCCACCATTTTTTCGGGTCTAACCCACTCATTAAACTGTTCATCGGTTAGCAAACCTAATGCGATGGCAGCTTCTTTCAAGGTTGAATTCTCTTTATGCGCTTTTTTAGCAATTTTAGCCGCATTTTCATAACCGATATGGGTATTTAATGCCGTTACCAACATTAAGCTTTGATCTACTAATTTTTGAATATTATCTCGATTGGGTTCAATGCCGATAGCACAGTTTTCGTTAAAGCTCAAACAAGCTTGACCCAATAATCGCGCACTTTGCAACATATTAGAAGCAATTACAGGTTTATAAACATTAAGTTCAAAATGACCTTGAGATGCGGCAAATGAAATGGCCACATCGTTCCCCATAATTTGCGCGCAAACCATAGTTAGTGCTTCTGGCTGAGTTGGGTTCACTTTACCTGGCATAATTGAACTACCGGGTTCGTTTTCTGGGATTAAAATTTCTCCGATGCCTGAACGTGGTCCAGAACTTAGCATTCGTATATCGTTAGCAATTTTGAAACAACTCACTGCCGCACGTTTGATAGCTCCGTGCAATTCTACCATCGCATCGTGAGCCGCAAGGGCTTCAAATTTGTTAGGAGCAGTAACAAACGGCAATTCGCTTTCTTTTGCGATATATTGAGCTACTAACTCTGAATATCCTTTTGGGGTATTTAAACCTGTTCCAACAGCAGTACCTCCTAAGGCTAATTCTGCCGCCATCGGTAAAGCGCGATTTATTGCCGCTATACCGTTCTCCAATTGCTGAACATAACCGCTAAACTCCTGACCCAAGGTTAGGGGAGTGGCATCCATGAAATGGGTTCTACCAATTTTTACGATATCCTTGTATTCGCGAGCTTTATGTTTTAAAGTAGTTTTCAATGCTTGTAAACCCGGTAATGTATAATCAATTACCTGTTTGAAAACAGCAATGCTCATGGCCGTAGGGAAGGTGTCGTTAGAACTTTGACTCTTATTCACATCATCGTTTGGATGCAAAACCTTGCTCTCATCAGTCAATAATCCTCCATTCAATACATGCGCACGGTTTGCAACAACTTCGTTGATATTCATGTTGCTTTGTGTGCCACTGCCTGTTTGCCAAATAACCAACGGGAATTCCTTATCTAATTTACCTGCGATGATTTCGTCACAAACCTTGCATATTAGCTCACACTTTTCGGCCGATAATGCTCCCAAATCACGGTTAGCCATGGCAGCACTCTTTTTGAGTATACCAAAAGCGCGAATAATCTCTACAGGCATCGAACCTTCCGGTCCAATTCGGAAATTATTTCTGCTTCTTTCGGTTTGCGCACCCCAGTAGGCATCAATGGGTACATTTACATCACCCATGGTATCGTGTTCAACGCGGAATTTTGTCATAAGTGCCACAAAGATAATCCAGCCCGTTCTATTGTAAAAATGACAAAGAGTATTATTCCATAAAGCAATATCGATTCTAAATTATTAAAGTACAGTGCCATCGATATCGTTAATGAAAAAAGTCAATACAGGGTTTAGTTGTTGGATCCATTAGCATGATTGTTTCCTGAAGGCATAACTAAAATTTTCGTTGTGTATACTTTTTCGCTTTGGCTTATTTTACACCGTAAAACATAAATACCAGCAGTTAATCCGTCTACGCTGATATAAGTGCTTTTTTGGCCGATTTTTTCAAATAATTTTACAACTCGTCCATTCAATGTGGTGATCTCCGCCGCTTCAATTTCTGCATTACTTTGTATCGATAAGTCACTAATTGCAGGGTTTGGATAAGCTTGAATTTGGATATCCTGATCGCCAAATAATTCAATACGCGGTTGCATTTGCGACTGTGTTTGAGGATCACAACCTTCAAATTGACTGTATTTTGCAATTAATTCAACCATTAAATCATTTAAATACTGTTTGTTTTCTTTAACACCCGTTGGTTTCAAATGGCTACCCCCAATTCCGGAATGATCGGTGATATATAAATAATCTCCGTAGGTTGCAGTGGCCATGTACTTGAAAAGAAATTCGGAATTTTTGTCGATTCCACTCGCAGCAATGGGAATGATTTTTATCCCCAATCGTGCCGCTTTTTCAATAGTTTCTCTTAATTTTAATGCGGCATAGTCATGGGCAGGAGCATCCAATACTAAAAATAGTATTCTTGTAATGGCCTGTGGACTCCAAGCTAATCCGTTTACTGCGGTAGCTAATGCAGAATCAACCGCTTCTGGGAAATCCCCTCCGCCGCCTACAGATTGTTCATTTACATAGGCAATTACATCGTCTACTCGATCTGTAAATGGTGTGGATTTAGTTACATAAGCATCGCCTAAATCTCGATAAAATACCGAAGAGAATCGAAATTTAGCACACGGACTTGCACCTTGAGCGCGCATCATCACATCCATCATCTCTGATTTTAAATAGTGCAATTCATCGCCCATCGAGCCCGTAGCATCTACTACTAAACAAATATCAACAGTTCGGTTAATCTGAGTCTCAAATTGAGTGATTTGCAATTCCTCTGCAGCATAATTTGGGGTTAACTTCCAATTTTTTCGTTCGAAAACTTTTTCATTGTAAATAACTACTAATTTACCGGTGGTAGCATTCGATTTTACTCCTTTTTCGGATAGTTTACCATTTTCACCGGCCGCATTAGCACTGATTTCGCTAGGGATTTTAGTAATAGAAGCCGTGCCTGGCTTTTCGATGGCCGATGGAATTCCGCGATACGTACTTCCGTTACTTTCTAAAGGACCCTGAAAATTCAAATACATTACGGCAAGACCTCGATTATCTGTTTTGCAAATCCATACTCGCTTATTTTGTTGATTGAACAATTCTACAGTTGCATCCACCAACGGCTTACCATTTTTATCGGACAATTTTATTATCTGTCGATCAAATTGCATCCCCCAACGTTGGGCAATTCCAGCAACAGCAGGGTCTTGATGTGTTTTTTGAAATGCATCCCAGTGGTCTACATCATTCCAAATTCCGGCTGTAATTTGACCCGGAGCAATACTGCTGCTTGTACCCGTACTCGCCAACTTCATATCGGTAACACTCTTTAACATCTTTATTTCATCCCCCTTTACAGGAGCAACCGAAGATTTAGGCAATTCCATCATCCTTGCAGGTTCGATTTTGGAATACTCAACTAAATCAGCACTTTTATCTTTGATAACATCATCGCTGATTACGGAAGTTGAACTTTCTCTATCCCCAGAATAACTAGGACTTACGTCATGTCGAATTCCCGATGGGCTTTTTGAAGTTCCAGAAGGACTTTTTGAGAGAGCCACCTTTCTATAATCTACCCCGCCATCAGATCCATTTACTTTAGTGCGTAACTTTTCCCTATAAATTAAATCAGAATTAAAGTAAAACGGTGCGATATATTTTCGGTTTTCATCGGTAAGCACCAATCCTTTTTCAATTTTATTACTGTAATATCCCTTTAAAATAGGCTGATAGGGAATCATGGCCGAACAATGGGCTAAGCCTGCGTCTACTACCAAGGTTGCAAATCGATCCCAGCTGTCTTTCTTAGCTGTTTTTGATATTCGTAAAAACGAGTCGATGGCTCTCGCTTCGTATTTTTCTCTGGCTATTTGCTCCTCGCGTGCAATTTTTTGGTGATACTCTGTAATGGCTAATTCAATGGTAGATTGGGGTAGATGAAATTGACTTACCCATTCTATACTACAAACCGTTTTTCGCTTGTCTGATACGGGAAAAGCGGGTCTTGAAATCGGTTGATTGAATGATTGCCATCGATATACAGGGATTAGCTTTCCGTCCTTTTCTTTTATCGCTAACTGTATTTTTTCTTTTAGTTTATCGGCGAAAAACGATTCGTTTTTATAGGCCATGGAATCTACAATTTTTCCAGTAGAATCAATGGCGTAAATGTAGGGCCACCGTTCCTCGGGATTTTTTTGTAAACTTCTATTCACACTTAAATTGCTCGCCATGGAGATACCGGCAATTCCGGCTAACGTTAGGAGTAATGTCTTCCTCGATTTTGTTACTAGTTTCATGGTAATCTGTTTAATTTTTTGCACCAATACGCGAACAAGGGAAAAGGTAAATGCTGTTTGCCGATTTTTTTTAAACCACCATCTTATCTTTGCAAGTAATCTATGTCGAAGAAGAAATTATTGGACGCCCTAAGTTACCATGCCGATGGAAGACCAGGGAAAATTGAAGTAATCTCAACAAAACCTACGCAAACTCAATTCGATTTAGCCTTGGCTTACTCCCCCGGGGTGGCTGAGCCCTGCTTGGCGATCGCAGAAAACGTTGATGATGTTTATAAATATACAGCCAAAGGCAATTTGGTAGCCGTAATATCCAATGGTACTGCCGTTTTAGGGTTAGGTGATATTGGTCCGGAAGCGTCTAAGCCAGTAATGGAAGGGAAGGGTGTATTATTTAAAATTTTTGCCGATATCGATGTGTTTGATATCGAATTAAACTGCAAGGATGTAGACGACTTTGTGCGCACTGTAAAAGCGATGGAGCCCACCTTTGGTGGAATTAATTTGGAAGATATTAAAGCTCCCGAGAGTTTTGAAATCGAAGAGAGGTTAAAAGCGGAGTTGAACATTCCAATAATGCACGATGATCAACACGGAACCGCTATTATTTCAGGCGCTGGTTTAATCAACGCATTGCGCATCGTTAATAAAAAGATTGAAGATGTACGTTTGGTCGTGAATGGTGCCGGTGCATCGGCCATTGCTTGTACCAAATTGTTTGTAAGCCTTGGTGCACGCAAGGAGAATATTATAATGCTTGATTCTAAAGGTGTCTTGCATAAGTCGAGAACCGATCTAGATAAGTACAAACAACAGTTCGCTACCGATGCAACCGCCACGAATTTAGAAGAAGCATTGGTAAATGCAGATGTGTTCGTAGGCTTGAGCAAAGGGAATATACTAAGCCAAGATATGATACGGTCGATGGCTAACGATCCAATAGTTTTTGCCATGGCTAATCCGGACCCAGAAATTGATTACAACACCGCCGTTGCGGCAAGGCCCGATATTATCATGGCAACCGGTAGAAGTGATTATCCCAATCAGGTTAATAATGTTTTGGGCTTTCCTTTTATCTTCCGGGGTGCGTTAGACGTTCGATCTACAGCTATCAACGAGGAAATGAAATTGGCCGCCGTTAGAGCAATCGCCGATTTAGCCATGGAGCCCGTGCCTGAATCCGTGATGATGGCCTACAACGAGCAAAACCTCACTTTTGGTAGAAATTATTTCATTCCAAAGCCATTAGACCCACGATTATTGACCACCGTAGCTCCGGCAGTTGCCAAAGCTGCTATGGATAGTGGTGTAGCTAGAGCTCCAATAACCGATTGGGATGGATACAAAGCTTCATTGAGAAAGCGTTTAGGTATCGATAACGATTTCGTAAATCGTTTAATGCTTAAAGCTAAAACAGCTCCAAAACGCGTGGTATTTGCCGAGGCCGATAACGTAAGCATTTTACGTGCCGCTCAAATGGCTGCCAACGAAGGAATTTGTAAACCGATTTTGTTGGGAAAACAAGAGGTTATCGATCGTTTAATGCAAGAAAATAATATCGAAATTCAAAATGCGGTTGTTGTAGATCCTAGATTAGAAACCGATAAGCGAAAGGTTTATGGTGATATTTTGTACAAGCAAAGAGCGCGAAAAGGGCTAACCGAATACGAGGCGGAATATAAAATGCGAAACCGTAATTATTATGGAGCCATGATGGTGGAACAAGGGGATGCCGATGCCTTTATTTCTGGCTTAAGTAGAAATTATCCCATCGCACTTAAACCAGCCATTGAGGTAATTGGATTGAAAAAAGAACATAGCAAGTTGGCTGGAATGCATATCATGATGACCAAATCAGGTCCCATGTTTTTAGCGGACACCACAGTGAATATCGATTATACCGTGGATACCTATGTGCAACTAGTTAAAATGGTTTATGATAGAATTAAATCGTTGCAGATGGATCCTCGTATCGCTTTAATTAGTTACAGTAATTTTGGAAGCTCCCCCGGGAAATATCCAGAAATGGTAAGGGAAGCAGTTGCCATCCTTCATAAAGACTATCCCGAAATTTGTGTGGATGGTGAAATGCAACCTATTTATGCCGTTGATGGTAAAGCCCGATTTGAACAATACCCATTCAATAAACTGGGCAACAAATCCGCCAATGCGTTTATATTCAGTAATTTAAGTACAGGTAATGCATCGTATCAGTTGATGCGCGCTATGGGTATGGCCGAATCCATTGGGCCTGTGTTACTAGGGTTCAAAAAATCCGTTCATATTCTTCATCACAGTTCCTCTGTTCGAGAAATTGTTAACATGACTGCCCTAGCTGTTTGCGAAGCACAAGATAAAGAATGATTACTGAGGTAGTTGATTTTCGAAGTAAAGACTATTATCAAGCCGTGGCTGTTAGAGATAAGGTTCTTAGACAGCCACTAAACCTCCAATTTGATCCCGTGCAATTAGCCACCGAGGTATCGGATCTGCATATAGTTACTAAAATTGGGCGTCAGGTTGTTGGTACCATGATAATGTCAGCAAGTAATGGCAAAGCAAAAATGCGGCAAGTTGCGGTCTTGTCCGAAATTCAATCCGTTGGAGTAGGTAAGAATATGGTGAATTTCTTTGAACAACTTTCAAAAAGTTTAGAATTAGATGCAGTTGTATTACATGCTCGAGAAACAGCGGTAAGTTTTTACGAAAACTTGGGGTATACCAAAGAAGGTAATGTATTTGAAGAAGTGGGTATACCGCATTGGAAAATGACAAAGCCGCTATAACAGTGAATACAATTGCCCAATTTAGGACCAATAGGCCGCTTTAACCGATAGTTTAAACGATTATAATCGTTTATAAACGCTTTTTCATCCGATTAAAAATCCGAAAAACAATAAGATTGGATATCTTTGTGTTTTGTAATTTAATGGAAGCTTTAATCACCGCTGCACAATTTGTCCTTGCCCTATCAATCTTAATCACGTTACACGAATGCGGACATTTCTGGGCTGCCCGCGCTTTTGGGATTCGTATTGAGAAATTCTATTTATTTTTTGATGCATGGGGCTTTAAATTATTCAGTTTCAAAAAAGGTGACACCGAATACGGAATAGGCTGGCTACCCCTGGGTGGCTATGTTAAAATTGCTGGAATGGTGGATGAAAGTTTGGATAAAGATCAATTAAAAGCTGAACCGCAAGCGTGGGAATATCGCAGTAAACCAGCTTGGCAGCGGCTAATTGTAATAACCGGCGGAGTAATCGTGAATCTAATCCTAGGGATTTTGATCATGGTAATTTCTACATTTATTCAGGGAGAAAAATATATCCCCAATGATAAGTTATCTGAGTTAGGAGGAGTTTACGCAGGTCCTGTAGCCAGAAAGTTAGGGTTTCAGACCGGAGATAAAATTATCAGCCTGAATGGTAAACCCGTAGATAATTTGCAATCGGAATTTGGTGATCCTTCCTTTTTATTAGCCGATAAAAAAGAAGTAATCATTGATAGAAATGGTGACCGGAAAACGTTACAATTACCCAATAATCTTGAAGAACAACTCGCCACTTTAACGGATATAGAGAAAGAATATCCAATTTTTGCTCCCAGAGTAGGGTTTAGTATTGAAACAGTCCTTGGAGGTAGCAATGCCTCAAAAGCAGGATTGAAGGCGGGTGATAGAATTATTAAATTAGATACCGTTTCAGTTCAGTCGTTTTTTGAATTCAGAGAATTACTAAGGTCTTATGCAGGAAAAAAGATGGTATTGTCTGTAGTACGAATAAATGATGAAACTACAGTATCCGATGCTCAGGCAGCAAGTAATCAGCCGAAAGTCATGGACACAGTACTTCTTAATGCCGAAGCAACTACCGAAGGTACCTTAGGGTTTATGCCTAAAGATTTAGAATTGAAACAGTTGGTAAAAACAGTTCATTATTCTGTTCTAGAGTCTATAACGTTGGGAACCCAACGTTCATTTTCGTTAATTGGCGGTACCGCTAAATCGCTTGGCAAAGTGGCCTCCGGGCAAGTAGATGCCTCTAAATCATTAGCCGGTCCAGTAGGTATTGCTCAAATGTTTGGTGGTACATGGGATTGGGGTAGGTTTTGGTCGTTAACCGCAATTTTGAGTTTAACCTTAGCCTTTATGAATATATTACCCATCCCTGCCTTGGATGGTGGACATATGATGTTCATATTATGGGAAATGATTACAGGAAAACCAGTAACAGAAAAGGTCTTATACGTTGGGCAGATTATAGGAATGATCGTGTTATTATCATTAATGGCATTCGTTTTCTGGGTAGATATAGCACGCTTACTTAGTTTATAAGAATCAGAGTTATTGAAGCCATGGAGAGTTACAAGAGTAATCCGTTTGAAATTATCGGAATTGTACCATCTCCCGTTATCAATAATTCTGAGTTAAAAAGAGCATTTATTACAAAACAACGAGAAGTTCACCCGGATACAGGGGATGATACTGATTTGTCTCAGGAGTTAAATTCCGCCTATGAAATACTAAAAACCGAAGAAGGTTCGGTTAAATGCTACTTAATGCTACATGTTTCGGAGAATGAGCTAAATAAAAATAATCTTCCAAGTGATTTTTTAATGGAAATGATGGAAATATCAGATTGTATCGAAGATTTCTTTTCACAAAATTCCATTGAATCACAAAACGAAGCCAAGTCGTTATTGTTTAACTTTAAAAGTCTATTGGATAAGGATAAATTAACGTTGAATTTAGAATTATCGGATTTAACGGCTAATGGCGGCGATGCTACACGCTTTACTCAGTTAATTGATAAATGGATTTTGTGGTACCAGAAATTCAGATACTATACTCGTTTACGTAAAAATTTGGATGGTATTGAAGAATTTTAGTATCATCGCATACCCAAATAATTGGATTTAAAATTTAATAAAGCATGCCCTCAAAGACAATTATAAAAACACACGGTGAAATTAAGAGAATGTTACAGCGATTAAGTTATGAAATTGCTGAATCATTGTTTACGGCCGAGGAAATTTATTTGGTGGCATTGAATGATCGAGGTTTAAGTATTGCCAATGAATTAAATCATGATTTATCTAGAATTTTGCCAAATTGTACAATTAGCCTGGGCAATATAGATGTAATTGGCGATTTTACTTGGTCTGGTGTGGCCCCTTCACAGGTTTCTTCTAATATTCCAGTTGTTGTTATTGATGATGTAATCCATTCAGGATCAACAGTTATGAAAGTACTAGTATCGTTGTACGATTATGGATTTAAAACAATTAGAACTGCTTTTTTAGCCGAAAGAAACCATAGGAATTATCCAATATCTGCTGATTTTATCGGGGTATCATTGGCAACTACGCTACAGGAGCATGTATTTTTTGATAATTCGGACCCTGGGGATTTAAAACTTTATTTAGATAATTAGCAATTAATAAGATTATACACTAAATAAATTCACCCCTTTATCATCTAAATTTTGTATTTCAGCAAAAACGTATTTGTAAAAATCATACAACTTTTTCGCCCAAATACTTGTTAATTTTCTAAATATATCAATTTTAATTAATTAGTATTTGTAAATTTGATTCATAGTGAAAAGACTATTTTTGCTCATAGTAGCGATAATCGCAAGTTCATTTTCTACAGCTACGCACATTGTAGGTGGGGAGATGAACTATACCTACTTAGGCAATAATGAGTATTTGATACGGTTAGATGTTTACTTTGATTGCCAAAATGGAAGTCCTCAAGCCATTTCTCAAGATGCCACAGCATTTATTGGAGTTTTTGATGGAAATTCGCGCAATCTAATTTCTGGATTTCCTCGAGAGGTCTCACGGAAAGGACCATTTCGAATTGTAAAAACCAATTATAATTGTATTGTTCAAGCACCAAATGCTTGCGTTGACCAATATTATTATGAAATTAAATTGTCCTTACCTGCAAGAACAGGAGGTTATTTTATTTCCTTTCAGCGTTGTTGTAGAAATGGATCCATTACAAATTTAACCAATCCAGGGGGGACGGGTGCCAATTATTGGACCCATATTCCCGATCCACGAACCCTTGCCGATGCGAAACACAATAATTCTGCAAAATTCAAAGAACTTCCTCCCAATTTCTTGTGTACAAACACACCCTTGAAGTTTGATCATAGTGCTACCGATGCTGATGGTGATAGTTTGGTGTATGAATTATTCCACCCGTTTACCGGTGGTGATCAAAACAATCCAAGACCCGATAACACACTATCCAATGGATTGTTAGAATTACCTCCATTTTCACAAATTACTTTTTCCGGTGCATATTCATCAAACAATCCAATCAATGGAAACCCTGCCATGAATATTGATCGGGCAACAGGCTATTTAACCCTAACACCAACGCGTGTTGGACAATTTGTTGTTGGTATTTTAGTGAAAGAATATAGAAATGGAAAGTTAATTTCATCTACGCGAAGGGATTATCAATTTAATGTTCAAAGTTGTCAAGTAGATGTAGTAGCAAGTTTTTTCGTTCCCACATTTTTGTGTGGATATAAGTATAAATTTCAAAATCAAAGTTTTTCAGCGCAACGATACCATTGGGATTTTGGTATCCCTGGCAGAACGGATGATACCTCTAATCAAAATAATCCGGAAATAAATTTCCCTGGACCTGGGGTGTACAAAGTTAGATTATATGCATACAAGAATAAATGTATGGATAGCTTTGTAGGAAGTATTACAGTGGTTGAACCCAAACTACCCAAATTGCCCGCGGATTCTACGATTTGTCCTGGTGGCGAAGTGCGATTAAAATCGAGCGTTGTGGGTGAATCTTATCGGTGGAGCACGGGCGATACAACAGCTTCTATTTTGACAAAAAACACTGGCTTGATATGGTTGGAAGTAAGAGCGAAAAGTTGCGCTTGGCGGGATTCAATGTTTGTTAGTATTGATAATTCAAAAATCAATGCTTCGGGAGATACCGTTTATTGTAGTAATTCCGCATTTAATCGTATACTATCCGCAAGTAGCGGTTGGAAAAGTTATCAATGGTCTACAGGTGAAAATTCCCAATCAATCAACGTAACTAAAACGGGTATCTACCGTGTGACTGCGCTATCCATTTATGGTTGTATAACCAGAGATTCTGCAGAAGTATCTCAGTATACTCCGGTTCAAGTGATTATAGATGATACTACTGTTTGTCCAGGTAAATCGGTTGTGTTTTTTTCGCAAAATAATTTAACCAATCCAACATTTACTGCGATGTGGAGTAATTCAACCACAGGTTACACGCTTACAACTTCACAACCCGGTAACTATTGGTGCGAAGTAACTGTTGGGAAATGTTCACGAAGAGATTCGTTCAGTCTTGCTAATTATCCAAATGAATTCGAATTAGGGAAAAATCTTAGATTTTGTGAAAATATAGATACAACCCTTACGATTAATCTAAGTGGAGCGAGCTCAATACGATGGAATAGGGAAATAATTGGGTCAACATTTAAGCTTACGAAAGCGGGAAAAGTTACGGTAGACCTAGTAAATCAATATGGTTGTAATGAATCAGATTCTATTGATGTAAAATTATTTTATAACCCCATTGTGAATCTTGGGTCAGATACAACCCTTTGTTTAAGCGAGAATCCAATACTTGATGCGGGAACAGGGATGAGGAATTATTTATGGCATGATGGCACCAATGACCAATTTAAAGTAGCCTATGATTCTGGATTTTACTGGGTTCGAATAGTTAGTCAGGAAGGTTGTGCAGGTTCTGATACCCTGTATTTAAATAAACGCAAAGATTTGTTCCCATCTATAATTTGGATGCCCAATGCATTTACACCCAATGCGGACGGAAGAAACGATGTTTATCCCAATAACCAATATAAAGTGAAGGGGGCTTTTTATGAAGTTAAGTTATACAATCGTTGGGGAGAGCGTATCGCAGAATTCAATTCGCCGGAGTTTAATTGGGATGGAAATATCAATGGTAATCCTGCCCCAGAAGGTGTGTATGTTTACACCGTATTTTACATCGGTTGCGATAATGAAAAAAGATATCTATACGGTAATTTTACGTTATTGCGATAAGTCGGATTTATCGTGATATTCCCCAACTTTAGTTAATAATTGATACTACTGCAGTAACCAATACCACCGGTTGTTTCTAAAAATAGATAAGGGGGATAGTAGATTGTAACCCTTGGTTTAAAAACGAAATGATACTTGTAGAGGTTTAATGGAAGCTATATTATTGATAACTGCTAATTCCACTTTCTAAGTTTCTTTCCTCTTCCAGGTTGTTTCTATTGTTTGTAACTCTTCGAATTCCATTTTTAAGTAAACTCGAATTGAAATTGATAACTAACCCTAATTTGTAATTGCCAAGTCGTAACATTCTTAGGCATTTTTGTATCTGTGAATCTGAAACAGAATCCGTTGTTTCAATACTAACGATTAATCTATCTTCTACCAATAAATCAACTGAATACCCCGATTCCATGTTTAATCCTTTGTATTGAATGGGCAGGATTTTATCGGTGTTTACCAACAATCCATTTTGAGATAAATCATAGGCAAGACATTGTAAATAAATATCTTTAGGTAATCCTGGACCAATTGTTTTATGAACCTCAATGGCCATTCCAATTACCTGATGGGCGATTTCGTTTTCGTCAACTATCATTAACAAGTTAAACAAATATAATCAATAAATCCGCAAAAACTAAACAAAATGCAATTTGGAATCATTTGAAATTAAACAAAACTGTAAGATGATTAATTTAAATTCATACCCTCTGTCTTATAAATTGTAGTTAATTTTACACATTAGTCATGAGCACCAAGCAAATAATTAAAAACGCACAGATTGTAACAGATTTAACCGTTAAACTGCAGGATTTAATGATCGAAAATGGCATTATTGTTACAATTGCAGATTCTATTTCAGAACCAAATGCAACTGTATGGGATGCTAACGGTAATTATTTGCTTCCCGGGGTCATTGATGATCAAGTACATTTCAGGGAACCTGGTCTAATTCATAAAGCCACAATTGCTTCGGAAAGTAGAGCTGCCTTGGCCGGGGGCGTAACCTCCTTTATGGAAATGCCAAACGTAAACCCTCAGTCTGTGACCTTAGAACTTTTAGAACAGAAATATGCAATAGCTTCCCATAATTCTGCCGTTAATTATTCATTCTATTTGGGTGCAACTAACGATAATTTGGAGGAAATTAAACGAATTAATCCTGAGTCTGTGTGCGGTGTTAAAATTTTTATGGGTAGTTCTACGGGGGATATGCTAGTAGATAGACAACGCACCTTAGAGGGTATATTCAAAGAATCGCCCGTGCTGATTGCTACCCATTGTGAATGCGAGACACGTGTAAAAGACAGATTTAAAGATGCCCTAACTTCGTTCGGAGAAAATATGGATCCATCCATGCATCCATTAGTGCGAGACGAAGTGGCCTGTTATTTATCCTCTGCTTTAGCCGTTGAGTTAGCTTCGAAGTATCAATCCAGATTGCACGTGTTGCATATTACTACCGGCTTGGAATTATCCTTGTTTAGAAATGATATTCCCCTAATCGATAAGCGGATAACATCGGAAGTATGCGTACACCATTTGCATTTTTCCGATGAGGATTATGCTTCATTGGGAAATCTAATTAAATGCAATCCAGCCATTAAAAAAGCAACCAATAGAACTGCGTTGTGGGAAGGATTGTTGGCCGATAAATTGGATGTAATTGCCACAGACCACGCTCCTCATACTTGGGAAGAAAAACAACAAGTAACAGCAAAAAGTCCAGCAGGACTTCCCCTGGTTCAGCATTCTTTACAATTAATGTTGGAAAAAATGGAAGCAGGTAATATTTCTATTGAACGAATGGTTGAAAAAATGTGTCACAATCCAGCCATAATCTATGGAATTAATAATCGAGGATATATTCGAGAAGGCTATGCCGCCGATTTAGTGCTTCTATCAAAACAACCCTATACTGTACAAAAAGATAATATTCTATTCAAATGCGGTTGGTCACCGTTAGAAAATCATACCTTTAATTACTCCGTTGATAAAGTCTGGGTAAATGGGGTGCTGGGATGGAATAATGAATCCGGATTAACGAATAATTATAAACCTGAACGATTGGTTTTTACACCTAAATAATGCCTATCGTTTCATTCTACGAGCGAAGAAACTCTTTAAAACTTGGTCGATAGGCGCTGATACGTCACAAGGAATGTAGTCAACATCTAAATCGGCTAACTTGTCTTTGGTCTGCTGTAACCATTGTTGCTGAATCAACATAAACGCATTCTGAATCTCTTCGGGCTGCAATTTAATAGCTGCTCCGGTTTCTAAATCCACAAATCGAGTGGGTTTATTGTCCACCATTAAATCGATCTCTGTAGGATTATGTAGTATGTGAAATACCATTACCTCACATTTTAAAAATTTAAGTAATGCGATACTTTTCCAAAAATTGGTAAATTCCACCGAATCTTCTTCACCAAACAATAAATCACTGAATAGTATTACTAAGCTGCGCCGATGTACTTGCATTGACATTTCATCCAATGCAATGGGAGAATGATTGTTTATAAATGGGCGATTTGAATTATCCCAATAGGGTTGAAGTAGCCCGATGCTTTGTTGCCAATGACTCAATGTACTTTTAGCCGGTTGTCTATGAATAAATCCTTGTTCGGAAAATAAATTCATGGAAAATGCATCCTTTTGCTGTTGAAACAACAAACTAAAAGTTGCCGCCGCTAAACAAGCAAATTTGAGTTTTAGCGGATTTTCCGAAGGATAATGCATACTTCTAGAAATATCTACCCACAAATTGGCGCGTAAATTGGTTTCTTCGTTGAACTGTTTGATGTATTTTTTATCGGTTCTAGCCAGTAATTTCCAATCCAAGTAACGAATACTTTCTCCGGCATTATAGGGTCTGTGTTCAGCAAATTCAACCGAAAATCCATGAAATGGACTGCTGTGCATTCCTGTGATAAATCCTTCTTTGGCTTTTTTAGCCAATAATTCTAAATTTGAGTAGTGTTGGACTTCTTCGATTAGCATAAAAAAAGCTACCCCCACAAGAGAGTAGCTACTAAGTTAGTGAATAATTAAATTACAATTGATTTTCAATTTTTGATGCTATCATATTTTTGGGTACTGCGCCCACAATACGATCTACTACTTCGCCGCCCTTGAATACTAATAGGGTAGGAATGCTGCGAACTCCATAATTGGCAGAAATGTCTGGATTTTCGTCTACATTTAATTTCCCAATTACCGCTTTACCTTCGAATTCATTTGCCAATTCTTCCACTACAGGGCCAATCATGCGGCAAGGACCACACCATTCTGCCCAAAAATCTACTAAAACGGGTTTATCAGAATTTAAGACTGTTTCTTGAAAATTGCTGGTTGTAAAAGTATGTGCCATGATTAAATTATTTAATGTACGAATTTACGATTTTTGCTCAATTCCAATGCCAAATAATGCAAAATCCAATTTTACTGGATCAGACGGTAATATTGTCCGCATCAATGCCGTAATGTCTTTGCAAGTCTGCCAGTTTGCCACATCTCCTTCAATGAGATTCAATTGATTCGCAACTCTCAAAACGTGCACATCCAACGGCAAATACAAGTCCTTTGGATTAAAATGATTCCAAAAACCAAAATCTACAGGACTATTTTTTCTAATCATCCATCGGAGAAACATGTTTAAACGTTTACAGGCACTATTTTTTAATACCGAAGAAATGTGCTTTTCAGTTCGAGAAGGGTGGGGTTGCGCAAAAAAATAATCCCTAAAATTTATCAGTGCCTTTTCGATAGGTTCCAATGTTTGTGATTCTACATCCATATCTATTCGCTTGTTAAATTTAGATACGTTCATAGAATCTGTTTTTTGGGTATCGATTTTCCAAGCTTCTTCATAAAAAGCACTTTCCAATGAAATATACTTTTTGTAATGCTGTTGTAAGAACTCACAGAAATATACCAAATCGATACCATTGAATGTGCGATGTACAAAGCCTTGCATTTTCTTTAAATCATTGCTCTCCGCATTTACGATAAAATCATACGGACTATTATCCATCAACGTGATTAGAAACGCTCCACTTCGTATAATTGATTTTCGGTTGCCCCAAGAAATACAAGCAACGATAAAGCCAATTATCTCGATATCCTGTAATTTGTTAAATTGATGAGGTAGGCGAATTGGATCATCCTCGATAAAGGCATTTTTCTCATGAAATTCTGCACTTTCTAGTAAAAACTCTGCGATATCTGTAGGAACAACCTTCGCTACTGATACTTTAGACAACGACATTATTCAGTAACTGCGGATAATGCTTGTTCTAAATCGGCAATTAAATCATCGATGTGTTCAATGCCAACGCTTAATCGGATCAAACTGTCTTTCAATCCATTAGCTTCGCGCTCCTCTTTAGGGATGCTGGCGTGAGTCATTGTGGCTGGGTGTCCAACCAAACTTTCCACTCCACCCAAGCTTTCCGCTAATGAGAATAATTGAGTGGATTTCAAAAATTGCATGGCTGATTCTACGGAGTTGGACTTAAGGGTGAAACTAATCATTCCACCAAAATCATTCATTTGCTTTTTAGCTACTTCATGATTGAAGTGATCTTCAAACCCTGGCCAATATACTTGCCCCACTTTTGGATGACTTTTCAACCAATGGGCAATTACTTTTCCATTTTCGCAATGACGTTGCATACGGACGTGCAAAGTTTTTAAACCGCGTAAAACTAAAAAACAATCCATTGGCCCTGGAGTTGCACCGCAAGAATTTTGAATAAACGCCAATCGGTCTCTAAGTTCTTGGGATGAAGTACATAAAACGCCCATAACTACGTCGCTATGTCCGTTTAAATACTTAGTAGCCGAATGCATTACAATATCAGCGCCTAATTTCCCGGGTTGCTGTAAATAGGGGGATGAGAAAGTATTATCCACGATGACTGTAGCTCCAACAGATTTGCCAAGTTGAGCAACGGATTGGATATCAATAATACGTAACAATGGATTGGTAGGCGTTTCAATCCAAACCATCTTTGTTCTAGAAGTAATAGCCGATTGTACTGCGGATAAATCCGACATATCAACGAAATTGAACTTTATACCATATGGCTGGAAAATTTTGGTGAAAATTCGGTAGGTTCCACCATATAAATCATTGGTAGACACTACTTCGTCACCCGGTTGTAAAAGTTTAACACAAGCGTCAATAGCACCCATTCCAGTACTAAAGCATAAGCCATGATCCATACCTTCTAAAGCGGCTAAATTCTTTTGTAAAACGTCTCGGGTTGGGTTTTGAGTTCTCGCATATTCGTATCCTTTGTGGTCTCCAGGAGCAGCTTGCACATACGTGCTTGTTTGGAAAATAGGGGTCATAATTGCGCCTGTACTGGGATCAGGTTCGATGCCCGCATGCAACACTAAAGTTTCTATATGCTGAGTAGATAATTCCATAGTCCAAAATTACCACCTTCCGATTAGTTTGCCTAAATCGAATGCGATTATTTAAAGAAGAATAAGTAATTTTTCTTAACTGCGTTCCAGTAACAGTTGTTTTACCACCTCGGGAAAATGAGCGTATTCCAAATCATGAATTTTATGCGCTATGGTTTCCGGGGTGTCTTCTTTGGTTACTGTGAAAGAAAATTGTTGAATGATATTGCCTTCATCGTAATGTTCATTAACCCAATGAATGGTTATACCGGTTTCTTTCTCTTTATATTCAATAACCGCTTTATGAACGTTCATCCCATACATCCCTTTCCCTCCAAATTTTGGCAATAAGGCTGGATGTAAATTAATTACATTACCATTAACGATGTTAATTAGTTCAACGGGGAATTTTTTTAGAAAACCAGCCAAGATAATCAAGTGGGGGGATGTTTTGACTACCAATTCAATCATGAATTCCTTGTTTTGCCATTGTTCGTTAGAAATGATGTGGCATGGGATATCAAGTCGTTCAGCACGCTGGATGACGCCAGCTTGGGAATTGTTACAAATTATACCAACAACTTCGGCAATAATGGAATTTTCCAATTCTCTAAAAAAATGAATCAAGTTTTCCGCATTACTGCCACTGCCAGAAGCGAAAATTAATAATCTTTTAGGAAGATTTATTTCCATACAGATTCTGTTGATTTTAAATATCGATGCAATTCGCGCATCATAGGTAACCGAGATTGATTTGGTGCAAATACAAAAGCATCCAGAATAATTGTTCGATTTAATTCTTTATCAACAAGGTACTTGCGAATAAATGGGCCTCTACGTGTAGTGTTTAATTCACTGTACCATCCATGTACTTCAATTATATGATTATCAATTTTCTTGATATCAAACGGAAAAGAACCACTTTCTGTTACTTCTACCCATCCGCCTTCGGTATTTCGTAGAATTTGTTTTGTGAATTGATTTCTTTCTGCAATGAGGCTGCGGTTGTTTAAGTTGTTTAAATTCATCGCAGTATCAATTAATTGAATGATAATATTGCTATGATTTTGTGGAGTTTCGTTTCGTAGCCAGAGGATTCTTCCATGTCGCTGAGCTTGATTTAATACCAATTTAAAGGTATAGTTAAAATCGATTCCTAATCCATAATTCTCCAACAGAATATTAGCAATACTATCTTGATATTTACTGTTTCCTTCAATCGAATTCGTTCCCAATCTATATTCCTCATCCACAAACCATTGTTCAATTTTTAAATGATTGGCATTGAAATTATTAAGTGATTGTTTTTTACCTATTGGAATGATTAGGACACATTGATTCTGAGCCCAAACATCCTTGTATTTATAGCCCAGCATTGTCATTGAATTTGTGGTAAACTCAATGGGAGAGGCCTTTAACGGTTTAATATCTTTTACAATAGCAGCGTTGCAATCGTCTACGGATTCACCATCGCAAAAAATACAAATGAGGGGAGAAAGATGATTTTTAATATTGCCCGCTGAAGATTCTGCAAAAAATTCGCTAGCTTCCATAACATCGTAAATCATCATCGGTTCGAATCCCCCGTTAGGGTTTTCGTAATTAACCATTTGACTATCGATACCCCAAATCGTATTTACAAATAAATTCAATACCGGAGATTCCAGTTCCGAATGATCGGTTGCATCCACAATTGTTACTTTCCCTGAGCTTTCTAAACTAAATTCCGTAGGATTACCAACCTTTGGTGCATTTCCACAGGATTCACAAAGGAAAATTATCAGCAACGAAACAATACTGAAACTAAGGACTCTACCCACAGATTTCATCAAATTAACCTTGTTTTTGGTAAAAAATGCCCGTTATCGACGTTTGTAGATGATTAGCTTTTGGCCAACTCGTAATCGATCGGTTCGCAAGTTATTCCAAGATTTTATTTGGCTCACGGTAACACCATGTGTTCTAGCAATAGCCGATAAAGTTTGTCCGCTTCTAACGGTGTAAACGGCTCTATAGGTGCCCTTCGGAGTGCGGTTTGCGGTGCTTTGTACTTGCGGTTTTTGGTAAGTGGAGCTTTTCTGGTAACTACTACCTGCGCCAGGATACCCCATGTACTGGTAACGTGCATAGGTGCAGGCACTGTCGTTGTTGCGAATGAAGGACATGCTCGCTTGGTAGGGTAATAAAATAACACTATTATGGGCCAACGAGGTATTATGGTTCAGTAACTCTTGATTTAATTCCATTACACCAAAATCAGGTCCTAGGTATTGAGAGATTTTTTGTAAATGCAAGGTAGAATCGATACGAGTAGGCGCTAATACAATGCTTTCTAAGTTATGCGATAAATTTTTCCCTTTGGCAGTAAAGTTTAAAACATACGCTGCGGCTATAAATTTGGGTACATAATTCTGTGTTTCCTGGGGTAAAAATGGGAGAATCTTCCAAAAATCAGTTTTTCCACCACTTCTTCGTATGGCTTTGTTGATGTTCCCTGGCCCACAATTGTAAGATGCAATAGTCATAAGCCAATTATTAAATAGCGATTGTGAATTTAAAAAGTATTCGCAGGCTTTTTCGGTTGATGTAACTATGCTCTTTCTATCGTCTACAGGAAATCCAATCCTCATTCCCATCATTTTGCCGGTGTAAGGCATGAATTGCCATAATCCGGTAGCCCCGCACCAAGAAACAGCGCTTGGGTTAAGATTTGATTCAATAACAGAAACGTATTTTAATTCGGTTGGTAATCCATAACGATCTAAAATTTCTTCAAAAATGGGGAAATACAATTTCATGCGTTGGTGGATCATCTCATAGTACTGCTCTCCGTAACTCATGAAATACCGTATGTGCTTTTCTACTAAAGGATGGTATTCGAATGGAATATTACTCCCAAGTAGCTGCATTTTTCTTTCAAAATCATTACCGCTGCTGTATCTATTATCTTCCGCTGCAATAGGGGAATGACTAGGGATTGAACCGTATAAAATCCTTGTTAAACTATCGATTCGTTTGATGTCATTGTCCTGCATCGGATTAACCGGAGCCTGACCTTGAACTGCATTCACAGCAATAATAAAAACAAGTATAAACCACTTAGCCATTCGCATATTTTACAAATATAACTGATAATGAAGACTTTTATTGTGAGCAAAAACCAAGCCACATCTAAATTGAGCCATAAAATTGTTAATTTCGCAACAAGAAAAAAAATAATTAGAAAAAATCGTTTAAATCGTATTAGAAACTAACGATTTGTTGCTAATTTTATACAATCGATGAATATGTCGAAAAATCTCAGCGAATCCCCCGTAGAATCTTACGCTCAGCCTCAAGCGCAGGCAATGCCCATTGAATTTAAACATGGGCAATTAAATATTGGAATACCCAAAGAAACTACGTTTCAAGAAAATAGGGTTCCATTAACACCTGCAGCTGTATCTTTTTTATCGGCAAATGGCCATAGAATATTGATTGAGTCGGGAGCCGGCAGAAATGCAAATTTTTCAGATAATCAGTTTTCTGAATCGGGAGCGCAAATTGTATACGATCAAGATCAGATTTACTCCTGTGACACGATATTGAAAATTGATCCCCCCACCGATCAAGAAATTGATAAAATGAAATCAGGGCAATTGCTAATTTCTGCATTGCAAATTAATCAGTTAAGTCCTGTTTTATTGCGGAAAATGATGGATAAAAAGATTAATGCTTTATCGTATGAGTTTTTGGAAGACGATGGCGGTACACGCCCCATTATTCGGGCTATGAGTGAAATTGCTGGCACCGCATCCATCTTAATTGCAGCAGAGTATTTAAATAATACCAATATTGGAAAAGGGGAATTACTTGGAGGATTCGCTGGGGTTCCTCCAACTCAAGTTGTGGTAATTGGCGCTGGAGCAGTAGGGGAGTTTGCTACCAAAGCGGCCCTTGGTCTTGGAGCGAATGTTAAGGTTTTTGATAACAATATGTATCGGTTGCGTAGAATTCAAAAATCTTTTGGATTTCACTTGTATACCAGTACACTACAGCCACAAGTATTGTCAAATTCATTGGCTTCTGCTGATGTTGTAATTGGTGCATTAGCGGGAACAACTGCACGCTCCCCAGTAGTTGTTTCGGAAGATATGGTTATGAAAATGCGACCAAATTCTGTACTTATTGATGTAGCCATTGATCGTGGTGGAAATTTTGAAACCAGCGAACTAACTACCCACGAAAACCCTGTGTTTAAGAAGCATGATGTAATTCATTATTGCATTCCAAATATAGCATCAAGAGTTAGCAGAACCGCCAGCTATGCTCTAAGCAACGTGTTTTCACCGATGTTGGATGAAATGGCCCAATTGGGCGGATTTGCCGAGTTTTTAAAGCATAAACAAGGAATTAGAAAAGGTACCTATCTGTATCGTGGAAACTTAACCAATAAAAATTTATCGGATAAATTTGGTTTTAAATACCACGATATTGATTTGTTGGCAGGATTATATATGTAATCGTATACCAACAACTCAGGGTACACTAAAACGTATCCTCTACGCGTTCGTAAATTATAAATGAATAATTGTAAGCGTGGCGAATCCGTAAATACTATTTTTTAACTTTATCCAACACTTCGATGATTATGTTCCCCGTTTAATTGGCTTAAGTGTTTTTCAACACGCTCTGGGTGTGTGTCTGTTATTAATATTTGCCCAAATCCTTCACTTTCAACTAGTTCCATGAGTCTTTGCGCTCGAGACTCATCGATTTTTTCGAAAATATCATCCAATAATAATATAGGTGTCTTACCTAGTTTTTCTTGAAAAAATCGATATTGAGCAATTTTTAATGCGATAACGAAGGATTTAATTTGACCTTGTGAACCAAATTTTCGTAATGGATTTCCTTGCAGTTCAAATACCCAATCATCCTTGTGAGGTCCAGCTGTAGTTCTTTCGGCAAATAAATCATTGCTTCTGTTTAGCTTTAGTAAATCCTGCATTGCATTTTCATGCAGTGGTGAGCTATAGTTGATTTCAACAAGTTCGTCAGTGCTGGCTAAAGCGGCATAAATACGTTTGAAAATGGGTATTATTTCTTGAGTAATGGAATAACGAATTTGATGAATAAGGGTTGCTGAAGGGATTAATTTTTGGTCGAAACTTTCTAATAAATCATCGTCCATATTTCTACCACTCCAAGCTTTTAATAAGCTGTTTCTTTGTTCTACAGCTTTGCGATATACCATTAAATGATGTAAGTATTCGGTGTTTAACTGACTAATTAACAAATCCATGAATCGTCTGCGTTCATCACTATTGCCTAATACTAATTCGATGTCGTATGGAGTAATCATCACCGTTTGAATAAAGCCAATGTGATCGCTTAATCGAGGGTAGTTTTTGCCGTTCTTTTTGATGGTTTTTTTCCCTTTATCAAATTGAAGAAGAATCTCCGTAGTGTCCTGTGTATCTATTGCATTACCAACCGCTGCTTTAATGGTAAAAAAATCCTGTCCATGTTTTATTAACTGACTGTCTAGAGACGTGAAATAACTTTTTCCATTGGACAAACAGTGCACAGCATCTAAGCAATTGGTTTTGCCAACACCATTGTTTCCTGTTAAGATGTTCACTCCTGGGATTAACTCCAAATTCAGAGATTCGTGATTCTTGAAATTAAATAATTGGAGTTTGCTTATATGCATGGAATTTAGTTTCTATTCAAAATTAGGGTATTTGACCTTCCAGAAACCCACAAGTTTTGCCTATTAATAACGTCATATGGAATAATTTATTGAGATAATATTAAGTACAAATAATGGAAAATGGTGGATGGAATGTTAAGAGAATTAGGGGGTTGTTTCGTTTTAATTTTGATTACTCTGCGTAATTTCGATACTTCACTATGCCTGTTTTTTCCCATCTTCACGTACATACTCAATATTCTCTGTTAGACGGAGCCGCCAGCATTAAAAGTTTGGTAAAAAAGGCAAAGGCCGATGGTATGCCAGCAATGGCAATAACAGACCATGGGAACATGTTTGGTGCGTTTGAGTTTTATCAGGCCACTACCGCAGAAGGGTTGATTCCTGTAATCGGTTGCGAATTTTATGTGGTGGAAGATCGTTTTCAGAAAACCTTTACCCAAGGTACAAAAGACAAACGATACCATCAGTTATTACTAGCGAAAAATCAAACAGGATACGCAAACTTGGCAAAGTTATGTTCTCTAGGATATTTAGAAGGATTGTATTCTAAATACCCTCGGGTTGATAGGGCGCTAATTGAACAATACTCGGAAGGATTAATTGCTACAACTTGCTGCATAGGCGCCCAAGTTCCGCAAGCTATCTTGTGGAAAGGGGAAGAAGAAGCTGAAAAGGTGTTTTGTGATTGGCACAAGATTTTTGGAGAAGATTATTACATCGAATTACAACGACATAATCTTAAAAATTTGGATGGAACCGGTGTAGACCAAGAAGATATTAATCAAATTTTGATTAAATGGGGCAGGAAGTATAATGTTCCAATTATCGCAACTAACGATTCCCACTATACCGATCAAAAAGATGCCAATGCCCATGATATTTTATTGTGCATTAATACAGGGGAGTTTCAATCTACCCCAAAAGCAACCAACGAGGAAGGGGGCAGAGGGTTTCGATTTGCGTTTCCCAACGATGAGTTTTACTTTAAATCTCAGGCCGAAATGCTTGAGTTGTTTAAGGATATTCCTGAGGCTCTAGATAATACCAATAAGCTTATTGCTTCTATCGATCCGCCAAAACTTTCTAGAGATATAGTACTCCCTAATTATTCGTTACCCCAAGGATTTGAATCCCAAAACGAGTTTTTAAAGCACCTGGCTTACGAAGGTTGTAAAAGGAAATATGGAGGCTCCATTCCGTTGCAAGTTCAGGAACGATTGGATTTTGAATTGGGTACAATTACCAACAGTGGATTTGCAGGATATTTCTTAATTGTTCAGGATTTTACAACTGCAGCTCGCGAAATGAATGTTTGGGTAGGACCCGGAAGAGGATCTGCCGCTGGAAGTTTGGTGGCTTATTGTTTGGGAATCACCAATGTTGATCCTGTAAAATATGATTTACTGTTTGAGCGATTTTTAAATCCCGAAAGGGTGAGTATGCCAGACGTGGATATCGATTTTGACGATGAAGGTCGTGAAAAAGTAATTCAATACGTTGCAGAAAAATATGGAAAACGACGGATTGCTCAAATTATCACCTACGGAACCATGGCCGCTAAAAGCGCTATTCGAGATGTTGGTCGCGTCTTACAATATCCTCTTTCTCAAACGGATAGGCTGAGTAAATTGGTTCCTGGAAACATGAGTTTAGCGAAATTACTGCATGCAAATGTAGACGAATTGGCAAAGGACGATTCCAACAATTTAAAGCCAGAAGAATTAGATCAAATTAGAGAAATTCAAAGTATCTACACCAGTGGTGATGAAGCTGCCAAGGTATTACTTGATGCCGAAAAGTTGGAAGGAAGTGTAAGGAATACAGGAGTTCATGCTTGTGGAATTATCATAGCCCCACAAGATATCGATGAATTAGTACCCGTTTCCTTAAGCAAGGATTCCCCTTGGATGCAGGTTCAATATGACGTTAACCAAATTGAAAAAGCAGGACTGTTAAAGATGGACTTTTTGGGTTTAAGTACCCTTACCATCATGAAGGACGCTATTCGGATAATTAAAGAAACTACAGGTACCGAAATCATTTTGGATGACATTCCCTTAGACGATGAAAAAACGTATGAACTCTTCCAACGCGGTGAAACCAATGGGGTGTTCCAATTTGAATCGCCAGGAATGCAGAAATATATGCGCGAATTGAAACCCACTCAATTTGGGGATTTAATTGCAATGAATGCTCTCTACAGACCTGGTCCATTAAAGTATATTCCCGACTTTATCGATAGAAAACATGGCCGTAAACCCGTGGAATACGATTTGCCAGAAATGGAGGAGTATTTGAAAGAAACCTATGGTATTACGGTATATCAAGAGCAGGTAATGTTGCTTTCTCAAAAATTAGCAGGCTTTTCAAAAGGTAAGGCCGATGAATTGAGAAAAGCCATGGGGAAAAAGAATAAAAGCATCATCGATAAACTGAAAACAGATTTCATGGCAGGTGCTTTGGCCAAAGGTTATTCCGAGAAAACACTTGAAAAAATTTACTCCGATTGGGAGGAATTTGCTCAATATGCATTTAATAAATCGCACTCAACCTGTTATGCCGTTATCGCTTTTCAAACCGCATATTTAAAAGCCAATTATCCAGCTCAGTTTATGTCGGCCGTGTTGAAAAGTAATATGGGCGATATTAAAAAAATCACCTTCTACATGGAGGAGTGCAGACGACAGGGAATTAAAGTTCTAGGACCAGATTTAAACGAAAGCCGTAGTGCCTTTACGGTAACTTCCGCAGGTCAAATTCGCTTTGGATTATCAGCCGTAAAAGGTGTTGGAGAGGGTGCCGTAGATGAAATATTAAAAGAGCGAGACGAAAAAGGACCATTCAAAAGCATGTGTGAATTGCTTACCCGTGTTAATTTAAGATCAGTAAATAAGCGAAGTGTGGAATGTATGGCAAAGGCAGGGGTGTTCGATTTTGATGGCAGGTACCACCGAGCTCAGTATTTTAAAGAAGATACCAGCGGGAAAAGTGGTATTGAATTGGCCATGATGTATGCACAAAAGGTACAGGCCGATAAAATAAGCGGACAAACTTCGTTATTTGGTGGTGGGGCGGATGCTACAATGCCTGCAGAACCTAAATTACCGTCGGTTGAAAGATTGGCGTTGCTCGATGAACTCAAACAAGAAGAAGAACTTGTAGGCGTATTTCTAAGTAAACACCCTTTGGATGATCAGCGATTTGTTTATGATAGTTTAATTACCCATACCATTCAAGATTACCAAAAAGCCTTGGATGAGAAGGAAGAAATTGAGTTTAATATAATGGGGATTGTCACATCTGCAAAAGAGTTCATTTCTCAAAAAGGAACTCCGTATGGTAGATTTACCCTAATGGACTATTCAGGTAGTGTTGAAATTGCATTATTTAAAGATACCTACTTGAAATTTAAAGCCCTTTTAAACAAAGATTATATTCTAATTTTAAATGGTCAAACCGATTACATGCGGTCTAAGGATGAAATGCGCGTTACAATACATAGCATCACACTGGGAGCAGATGTAGACGAAAATTCCATTTTTCGGTCGGTTATCGTTGATATGACTCCGGCAGATTTAGATCAAGGAAAACAACAAATATTACTGGATATTCTACAGCAACATCCTGGTAATACACCCTTGTATTTTAATTTTCACGATGGTGATGAGAAATTGGGTGTTAAAATGATAGCAAGAAATGCGATGCACTACAACCTAGAAGTTGTTCAGGTGTTTGATGAGATGGAATTGAAATATACCGCTCGAAAAATTGAAAAATGGATTCCCGAAAAAAAAGCAGATGAACGCAGGTTTTACCATAGCGAGAAACGTAATTAAAGCAGATTACCCAATCAAAGAGGCAATATTTTCAGTTATGCCTCTGGTAGATGAGTTTGTTGTGGCGGTAGGCCATAGCGATGACGGTACTCGCGATTATATTGAGTCTTTAAACAGCCAGTTGCAGCCGGGTTGGCCAACCATAAAAATTATAGATACAGTTTGGGACGATAATTTACGTGAAGGTGGAAAGGTGCTCGCCGATGAAACCAATAAAGCCAAAGCAGCAGTATCGCCACAAGCTACGTGGCTAATTTATATTCAGGCCGATGAATGTTTGCATCAGGCCGATTATACATCCATCAAGGACGCCATGGAAAAGTATAAAAATGTGTCCTCCGTGGAAGGATTCTTGTTTAACTATTTGCATTTCTATGGTAGTTACGATTTTGTGGGCGATTCTCGAAGATGGTATCGCAAGGAAATTAGAATCATCAGAAATAGTCCTGGTATAAAATCTTGGAAAGATGCTCAAGGTTTTCGCTGGGAAAATCAGTCGAAATTACAAGTGGTTCCCATTGATGCAACGGTGTTTCATTACGGTTGGGTGAAACATCCAAAATTTCAACAACAAAAGCAACGTCAGTTTCATAGGCTTTGGCACAGTGATGAAGCCCTAGAAAAAAGAAAATTGGCCGAAGAAGAATTTGATTATTCGCAAATTGATTCTTTGATTGCCTTTGAAGGAACTCATCCCGATGCCATGAATGCTAGAGTCAATTCCGTGAATTGGTCATTCAAAGTAGATCCAACACTCAAGAAATTCGGTGTTAAAGCGGCTGTCTTATACTGGATTGAAAAGAAATTTGGTTGGCGCATTGGCGAATACAAAAATTATAAATTATTTAAAGCCTAGCAATGGCCAAGGGAATCTGGGATACTATAATCGTTGGCGGAGGTGCCGCTGGTTTTTTTACTGCTATCCGTATAAAAGAGTTAAATCCAAATAGGTCTGTAGTTATTTTAGAGAAAACCCAAAAAATATTATCAAAAGTAAGGATAAGTGGGGGTGGGCGATGCAATGTTACCCACCATTGTCTCAAAAATAGCCAGCTTTTACAGCATTATCCCCGCGGTAAGAAATTGATTAAAAAAGCAGTGAATCAATTTAATGTAGAAGCGGTAATTGCTTGGTTTTTATCGCACGGTGTTCAATTAAAAGTAGAAGAAGATGGCAGAATGTTTCCGGTTTCGAATAATTCAGAAACCATTGCTGGCTTGTTCGAACAATTAGCAGAAAAATTTAATATTCCGGTTATAAAAGGCTGCCAAGTACTTTCAATCCAATCAAATTCTTCTGAAGAAATAGCACCCACCAAAAATAATCGTTGGACGGTGCACTTAAATTCCGAAACCATGACAGCCAATGCTATCGTTCTGGCTACGGGTGGAAATGTTGCATGGTCCCACTATCAATGGTTGAATTCATTGCCCATCTCAATTATAAAACCGTTCCCATCCTTATTTACTTTTAATATCAAGGATAAAGAATTGCAAGCGCTTACAGGCGTAGCTGTTGAAATGGGTTCAGTTAAAATGATTGGATATGATAATGCTTTCGATGGCCCTATTTTAATAACTCATTGGGGTTTGTCAGGACCCGCAATATTAAAGTCGTCCGCTTGGGCAGCTCAATGGATTTTTGAAAGAAATTATCAATTTAATATTTTAGTTTCCTGGGTACTACAAGAAGAAAATCAATTTAGAGAATATTTTTATGAATTATTGACTGAACATTCAAAAAAGAAAATTATTAATCTTCCTATTGATTTGCCTCAACGATTATGGTGTTTTATTCTCAATCGCGCTGGCCAAAATACAGAACAACCTATAAATGAACTCAACAAGAATCAGAAAAATAAACTCGTTGAATTAATTGTGAAAATGCCCTTCATGGTTGCTGGGAAAACAACGTTTAAGGAAGAATTTGTTACAGCCGGTGGAGTGGATGAACAATCACTAAATACAAACACCTTAGAGCTTAAACACTGCCCTGGAGTTTATGCTTGCGGTGAATTGTTGGATGTTGATGGTATCACTGGCGGTTTTAATTTTCAAGCCGCGTGGAGTACAGCCAATTTAGTAGCCAATTCTATCGCTTATTCGCCGTTTTCAGAGAATTTGTAGCCCAGTCCGCGGTGACTTAAGAAATAACGGGGATTCTTAATATCTTTTTCGAAATACTTACGAAACGCTAAAATAAAATTATCAATGGTTCGAGTACTTGGAAAAACCGTATATCCCCACACCGTTTTTAAGATTTCTTCTCTACTAACTACAAAGTTTTTCTTCTCAATTAGCAAACGTAATAATTGGGCTTCCTTTTTAGTAAGTTTAAAATCACCGTTGATACCTCGAGCCTCATAACTATTAAAATTAACATAGTTTCCTCCGAATTCGTATTCCATGTAATTTATTACAGGATCCTCCCGATGGGCTCGCATTAATATCTTTTCTACCCTTAAAATCAACTCTTCAATTTCAAAAGGCTTACTCATGTAGTCATCGGCACCCGAACGCAATCCATTGATTCTGTCTTGGGGTGTGCTACCGGCTGATAAAATTAGTATAGGTACGTTGTTGCTTGACAGTCTTATGTGATGTGTAGCTGTTAATCCATCCATAGATGGCATCATGATATCCATAATGATTAAGTCAAAACTCTCCGTTTTAAGAAGATTAATAGCCACTGCGCCATGCGGAGCAATCGTAATACGATAACCCTCTAACTCTAAATTAAGTTTTAAGAGTTCTGCAATGTCGGCCTCGTCCTCAACAATTAAAATTCGGTAGTTTTTCTTCATTCAATAATTACATCTTTTGACTTAAAAATTAACGAAACACAAGTTCCACTGGGTTGGTTGTTCTCAATTGTAACTTTTGCTTCGTGTAGTCTGGCAATTTCCTTAACCAAATACAAGCCCAATCCTGAACCTTTTGTAGATCTGGTTTTTTCATCGCCAATTCGGTAGAATTTTCTAAACACATTGGAGCGCTCACTTTCGGGAATACCGATTCCTTGATCGATAACCGAAATTTTAGTTTGCAATCCATCGCGTTGAACCTTCACGGAAATATTAACGTTGTTTCCTTCACTATATTTTATTGAATTTGAAATTAAATTTGCAATCGCGATTTGAATCATTTCCATATCACAATAAAGTGATATTTTTTCATAATCAAATGATGAATTTTTTAAGTTTTTTGGGTATGTTTCACCAAAATCAACGGCTATATTTTCAAATATTTTTGCGAGATTCACCCAATCTAGATGAGGTTTAACAAAACTACCTTCTAATTTAGTAGCCAAAACTACCTGTTCTATTAGCTGTCCTAGCCGTTTCATGTTTCTATTGGCAATACCTAAGATTTCAACAGTTTTTGGATTGTTTTCGTTGATTTTACTAGCAGTTTGTATGGCTAAAGAAGAGGAGGCTATAGGTGTCTTAAGTTCATGGGTGATTGCAAGTAAGAAATTTCGTTGCTGTTGATTGAATTTCAATATCTTATCAAGATAAAAGTACAGCGCAAGTATGATTGCAAGGGTAATTAAAGCAATGCTAATTCCTTCACCTAACCATGCGAATTCTTTGCTTAGTCTGCGATCTCGAAGTTGGTGCTCGATTTTTTTATTAATTATTATATTTATTTTAGTGGCATTATGTTCTTGTTTAATTTTATAATCAATATATATATTTTTATTTAATTTATTGGAAATTTCTGATAGTTTTTTTTCGTTTATAGTAAAGTATTTTTCATTCCATTTTATTGTAACTAAATGATTAATTTCATTTGAGGTATCTATACCGTTTAAAAGGCTATCTAGCCATAATTGGCTTATCCTAAATTCTTGTTGAGCATATTTTTTTTCTCTTTTTTCAAAATGATTGTTATACTGCAACAGGGAATAGGTCCACCAAGCTAAGGCCAACATCATGTAAAGGGCCGTGAATACCAATAAAAATCGCAAAAAAAATCGCTGTCTCACAATTTCAAAGATAAACAATGCGAATGGTGAAATAGGTGAATTATGACTCTGATTAGATAAATTGCAAAATAGTTACAAAATAGCTTTCATGGTTGAAAAAATTAAGGATTTAATGAATGAATTTCCATTGTATCAATGGGTTAATGATATAGAAGCATTGGACAGGTATGCCTCGGATTACACAGAGGATTTTGTATTTCCACCGCATGCGGTCTTAATCCCAAACGATGTGGATGAAATAGCCGCGGTTTTAAAATATTGTAATCTACATCAAATCCATGTAACTACACGTGGAGCAGGAACTGGATTGTCCGGTGCTGCGCTGCCCGTATTGGGAGGATTGGTGATTTCAACGGAAAGGTTAAACCATATTATTAATATTGATTACAACAATCTTACGGCTACTGTAGAGCCTGGCGTTATTAATGCAGAGTTAAAAAAAGCAGTGAGTGAATTAGGCTTATACTACCCGCCTGATCCCGCCAGTATGGGTAGCTCTACCATCGGTGGTAACGTTGCACATTCGGCAGGAGGTCCTAAAGCCGTTAAATACGGAATCACCCGAGATTATATTTTGAATTTGGAAGTAGTTTTGTCTAGCGGAGAAATTATTTGGACGGGTGCTAATACGCTTAAAAATTCCACTGGCTTTAATCTTACCCAGTTGTTTATTGGTAGCGAAGGATTACTCGGGATTATTACTAAAATAGTTGTTAAACTTGTGCCATTACCTACCCAAGAATTATTGTTGTTGGCGGCATTTGAGAATAATTATGATTGTGCTATCGCAGTAAACAAGATCATGGCATCTTCCGTAAAACCCGCTGCTATTGAATTTATGGAAGTATCGGGAATTCTAATTTCCATGGAAGCCACACAAACAAGTTTTCCAGTAATTGATAACGCACAAGCGTATTTACTTTTTGCCTTTGATGGGTTTGATGGCGATGATTTATTTCTACAAGCGGAAATGATGTATCCAATTTTAGAAGAATCAGGGGCTATCGATATTTTGCCGTCACCAAATTCGGATGTAGCACAGCAATGGTGGAAAGTCCGAAGAGCTATCGGAGAAACCGTTAAACAGCACTCTATTTATAAAGAAGAAGATACCGTTGTGCCTCGTTTTTCATTGCCACAACTGCTAACCAAGGTGAAGGAAATTGGCAATGAGTATGGATTTCAATCGGTTTGCTATGGCCATGCAGGGGATGGAAATTTACATGTAAATATTTTAAAGAATGATTTATCCGATGAATATTGGAATAACGAAATTCCCAAAGCCATTCGTAAAATTTTTCAAGCGTGTAAATCATTAGGCGGTACAATAAGTGGGGAACATGGAATTGGTTACAGTCAAAAACAGTACTTGGATGAAGTGTTTAGTCTGGAACATCGAAGATTAATGAAAGGGATTAAAGATGTTTTTGATCCCAATGGCATTCTGAACCCCGGTAAATGGGTAGATGATTCATTTTAATTAGAAAGGAAACTGTTAAAATGGTCCACGAATTACTGAATTTGATATAGCAATAGGTTTAGATTCAAATAAGGGTTTTGTTTTCTCCCAGGTAGACTTAAATAATGGGGAGTTTCTGTAGCGATTTAAATCATCCTCGGATTCCCAATAACTGTAGGTTGAAAGTTGATTAGGTAGTTGCGTATTTTCCAACAATCGGAGTCCTTTGTTTCCTGGGAAAGCTCTGATTTTTTCTGCAGATTCATCAAATATTTGAAGAAATTCGGCTACATGTTCTAATGTAAACGACATTATTACAATTCGTTCTATCATAGATTATCAATAAATTCTAACATAACATTTTTCCCCTCCAGTAACTCCAATAACTGCGCGGAGGAACCTGCATTTACTGCCACTTGAAGCAACCCGCCATGCCCAAAGGTGCAAATAGGATGTCCTTCAGGCACGTCATTATAATCCAAACTTAGTTTATTTATTTCTGTATAATGATTTATCATCAATCGAAATTTCCGTTGATTTCTTAATAATTCAAAATCTCGGTAATTAAGATTGAAATAAGCATTTCCAAAAAAATCGTTATAAATAACCGTTAGTCTTAAAATACTACCCGAAATCGTAGGTTCAGGCATCGTTACTCGGTATACTTGCTCTTTCTTTTGCAATCTATCCACTACGTTGTATCCGTAACTCAGTAAATTAGTCACTGCAGGAATAAATACTTGCAGTAAAGGATTAACCACTGGGTCTATAGGCGTGATTTGATAATAACTAGCATTTTCGCCGTGTGGGTCATCAAACAACAAAGGTAAAACACCGTTATCAGGGGCAAGAAAAAACTGATTTCCAAAATGTCCTAATACAAATCGGGGCGGTAATTTAGCTAAAGTACCTACCCTAAGTATATGTATACTGTTATCGGGAAAATGTCCGCATACTAACTTGCCAAAGATGGCCTGTTGCAACGCGTGTCCCTTTCGAAATGATTGCGGGCTAAATACAATGGAAGCCCCCGGAAAGTTTCTATATAATTGCACCTGCGCAATTGTGTGTTCTGGGGCCTCAAATCCAAAATCTGTGATTAAATGTATAATCGCATTGCTCATGCAGTTCCCCAGTTTGTTCAGTTATGCTTGCAAATATACCTATTAATTCCCGGTGGAAAAGTCTTGTAAAACGGGTTGGCTAGATTCTTCTACACATTCTCGCATTGCCCGTATATTTGAATTTAAAATACCTAACCGTTGTCTGAAAAAATTTATACCTTGGAGGTGATTGATCCTCAAACGTTTTATGGTCCCAATAATTTGTATTTGGATTTGATAAAATCTAGATTTCCTAAGTTGCAATTTCTTGCCAGAGGTGAGCAAATTAAAATTGTAGGTGATATTCAATCGTTAGAAGATTTCGGGGAGAAAATGCGTTCCATGGAGATTTTGTTCGCTAAACGAAACGAGTTCAATGAGCATTTGATTTTGGAAGCTTTAGGCGGTATTGAAGCTCCTACAGCGGTTTCTGGTAAACCAGGGGAGGACGATACCAAAGATGTACTATTAATCGGTACTCGCGGACAGAAAATTAAAGCCAGAACTAAGAACCAGCGTAAAATGCTGGAAGCTGCGAAAAAAAACGATGTAGTTTTCGCCATCGGCCCAGCAGGTACAGGGAAAACTTACACCGCGGTAGCAATTGCCGTTCTTGCGCTTAAAGAAAGAGAAATTCGGAGAATCATTTTAACTAGGCCCGCTGTAGAAGCCGGCGAGAATTTGGGATTTTTGCCCGGCGATTTAAAAGAGAAAATCGATCCATACCTAAGGCCGTTGTACGATGCTCTTGAAGATATGATTCCATCCGACAAATTAAAAAGTATGGTAGAATCTCGAACCGTAGAAATTGCTCCATTAGCCTTTATGCGCGGTAGAACATTGGATAATTGTTATGTGATATTAGACGAAGCTCAAAATAGCACCGATTTACAATTGAAAATGTTTTTAACGAGAATGGGACCCAATGCTAAGCTTATTATCACCGGTGATTTAACCCAAGTTGATTTGCCAAGAAAACAAATGAGTGGTTTAGGTAAAGCCTTAAGAATACTGGACAATATAAAAGGAATTAGTATTATTCAACTGGATACGGATGATGTTGTAAGACATCGATTAGTCAAAGAAATTATACAGGCATACGATAAAGACTCTGATTGTGAAAAAGATAGATAATTTAACCATTAACTAAATTGTACATTTGAATAGTATGAGTGACTTACAGGCATTAACGGCTACCAACTATTTCTTCCGAAATCAAATTGCATTTTATAGAGGTAAGGTTCGAGATGTTTACCATTTAAATAAGGGGTATTTGGCCGTAGTGGCGTGTGATAGAATTTCGGCGTTTGATCATGTTTTGCCAAGGAGTATACCCTACAAAGGTCAGGTTCTTAATGAAATAGCGGCACTATTTCTTAAGCAAACTGCAGATATTGTTCCTAATTGGCTAATCGAAACACCAGACCCTCACGTTTCTTTTGGTTATAAGGCAGAGGCAATTGCCATCGAATTTGTTGTTCGAAACTATTTAACAGGACATGCTTGGAGAGTGTATAAAGAGGGTGGTAGAGAATTATGTGGGAATAAGCTTCCCGATGGTTTAAAAGAAAACGATAAATTACCTAAACCTATTATCACGCCCTCTACTAAAGCCCATACTGGTCATGATGTAGACATTTCTTATTCAGAAATTATCGAACAAGGAATCGTAGAAAAATCGAGATTAGACGAATTAAATGAAATAGCATTGCAGTTATTCCAACGAGGCACTGATTATGCCAATCAACAGAATCTAATTTTAGTTGATACCAAATACGAATTTGGAATCAAGGACAATGCAATTATGCTCATCGATGAAATTCATACTCCTGATAGCAGTAGGTTTTTTTATAAAGATTCGTATCAGGATTTGCAACATAAAGGCCTTCCGCAACGTCAGTTAAGCAAAGAGTTTGTAAGAGAATGGTTAATGGCCAATGGATTTCAAGGCAAAGAAGGAGAATTAATTCCCACGCTTACCGATGAATTCATTACCAGTATTACGGATCGATATGAAGAACTTTATAAAGCAATGGCAGGTAAAGATCTGCAAAGACGATCCTACCACGATGTTGATAATGAAATTGAAGTAAACATTAATAATTGTATTTCTAGATATTTATAACAATGAAAATTAGAATAGGTATTTCGATAATTGGTATTTGCACCCTATTGAATTTAAGCGATGCAAATGCCCAAACGGTAACTACGGTTCTTGGAAAACAATACCAAGGTAGTGGTGAATTCACTGGCCAATCAAATGTTGCCGTTGCTGATGAATTACTGAGCATTCCCGAGGGTGTGTGTGTAGACAATAATGGAAAGATATTTGTATCCGATCAGCATAATCTATGTGTTATTGATGGTGGTCGATCTTTAGGAAGAGGCGGTTTTATGGGGGATCCTAATGAACCGGGTGCCGTAGGTTCGGACGATGGAACGGGTATTGTTTCTCGATTTAGTTCTCCTACTGGATTGGCAGCGCATCCATCAACCAATGATGTTTTTGTCTGCGATAGAGATAACGGCATGATCAGAAAATCAAGTAAATATGTAAACATCTCCAATCCAGCTATTGTTTCTTGGGTTGCAGGGCAATATTCTTTTGAAGGGGATCATAAAGATGGCGCTGCATCAGCTGCCTATTTTTCCGCACCTCAAGACGTTGAAATTAATGGTCAAGGCGTAATTATAATTAGTGATTTTGGCAACGATTGTATTCGATTAATCAAGTCTGGAGTTGTTAGTACCATTGCTGGTCTAGCAAAAACATCGGGGGATGCAACCGGAAAAGGTACCGCTGCTAGATTTAATGCTCCCTATGGTATTGGGCTAGAATCGGATAGTATTGTACTTGTTGCAGATCGTAATAATAAGAAAATCAAAAGATTAAATATAAACTCAGGCGTAGTTACTAATGTAATTACTTCGGGTTTAGATATGCCTAGTGATGTTGTGGTAGCTAAAGGGAAATTATATATTGCCGATGGTAATTGCATACGCGTTTGGGATGGTAATAACTTAAAGGTGTATGTAGGTAGTGATATTCAAGCGGGTTATAAAGACGGAACGGGTTCGGGCGTTTTATTTAATACCATCAACCATTTATCCTTTCGTAAGGCGGACGAATCCATTTACGCTGTAGATATGGGCAACAATGTATTGCGCAAGATTACGCTGGTAGATGCACCCATACCTTCATTTATAGCTAATAATACAGCTCCAGTAGTTAATCAGACAGTTGAAATAAAAAGTACATCTACCAATACTACGGGCCAGACATGGACAATTACTCCCGCTAATTACTCATTAAAGGCAGGTTCTAAATTAACAGATAAGGTGATTTATGTTGCATTTTCATCTACCGGTACTTATAGTGTGTCTCTAACAGCCTCGAATGTCTCTAGTACTGAAGTTCTAACAAAAAATAATTATATCAGTGTTTCTAATATTACAACGGTAAAACCTACTGCAGATTTTACGGCGGATGCAACCAATGTATTAAAAGATGAAACTGTTCGCCTGGTTGATTTATCGTCTAATAATCCTACAACCTATAAATGGACAATTTCTCCCAATACTATCACATTTTTAAATGGAACTTCGCCTACATCACAATTTCCTGTAATTCAATGCAATGCTTTGGGTAGTTATACCGTTACACTAGAAGCTACAAATGCAAATGGAACGGGTAGTTTAACAAAGAATCAATATATAAATTGCGTAGTTAATAATGTAGAACACCTTAAAGAGTCCATCAAAGAGTTATCCGTAATTCCAAATCCAACAAGCTACACTGCCGTACTTAATGGGGTAGAGGTAATTAAATTTCTTCAAGTAACCAATATTTATGGCGCTCAAGTACAAGTGGAATTTTATGGTAATAAGTTTGATGTTTCTAATCTATCTGCGGGATTGTATTTTTTAAGTGGACTAGATTCCAATAACCAGTCCTTTAAAGCTAGAGTGTTGGTGAATAAGTAAATGTGAATAGCTTACGAACAACATATTTTTCAAATAATCTTAAAGGCATCAAACTATGGTTTGGTGCCTTTTTCTTGTTTTATGGGTTCCAACTGTTTTTTAAATTATTTTTTGTATTAACAACCGTAAAATTTGAAGATATACCTTTCGCTTTTTTTCAATCTATATTCTTTGGTTTTAGATTGGATATATCGGTTACAGGGTATCTGTTATTTTTCTTATTTACGTTTTTACTAATTTCTGGAGTAATTAAATCTGAGACCGAGTTTGGGTTAAAATGTAAATTTTATGTATCGCGTATTTATGCCTTTCTTTTTACGCTGATAATTATCGCACATGGGTTGGTATTAATTGCCGATATACTCTTATTTCATTATTGGCAATGGCGATTAAACGCTCAAGCAATTTCATACCTTTTACATTGGCGAATTTTGCTTGATACATTACCATTGAATGCATGGCTTGGTTTGATTTTAGTGGTAATTGTTACAGTAGCCGTTTTTTTGATAGTACCTAAGCGAATTCAAACAATCTTAACAAACACAAATTTGTCATTCCAACGGCAATATTTTATGGTAATCCCTATTCTGGTAGTTTTAGCCCGCGGTGGAATTTCTGAAATTCCCGTTAATTTGGGCTCTGCTCTATCAACCAAACCCATAGAAATACAAGTTGCTTCTTTAAACGGTATCTGGAATGCTTTTTATTCTATGACAATGGTAAAATCTACCGATCAGATGAAATTATTGTTAATGGATGAAAAACAGGAGTCAACCGTTTATGATTTATACAAGCCAAATAAATATTCAAATCTTCAGGTTTTGTCTCAAGAATTAAGACAATTTTGGTTAAGTAATCCACATAAAATTCCAGATATTCATTTAATAATTTTAGAAGGAATTAACCAACATTGGTTAGAACGACGAAACTCTCCATTTACTCAATTAAAACAACTAGAATCTGATTTTTTAACTTTTTCAAGATGTTATTCCATAGGTGATAGAACCGATAAAGGGTTGGCTGCACTTATTGGCGGTTGGCCAGGGGAACCCGGTCCGGGAATCTTATTTTCTCCGGATCGGTGGGATAGGCTAACCGGACTTACTGAATTATTCCAATCAAATAACTATCGCTCTGAATTTTGGTATGGAGGCGATATCAATTTTGCCAATCAAGGCTCGTTTTTACAAACGATGGGATTTAATGAAATTTTTGATAAACAATCGATAAGTAAAAATTCAATCATCAATGAAAATGTCCCAAAAACCAAGATTTACCCGCGGGTAAACCCAACCGTGATTAAGTGGGGTTATTCCGATATGTTCACCGCTTCATCCATGTTAAACTCAAATAACGATCCGTATTTCGAGGGTAATAGTTCAAGCGTTTTGAGTCGTAAATCACCGTTATTTAGGACATGGTTAACACTTTCTACCCATGAACCCTTTGACATTGTTTTAGATAGAGAGCTTAAGACGGATAGGCAGTTGTTTGAAGCTTCCATGGGACATTTAGATTCTGCAATTTCCACATATCTGTTAAGTATAAAAAGTAATCCTAAGGATTGGGATAATTCACTTATCATTATTGTTTCAGACCATGGAAAAGTATTTGGACTGGAGGATCTGCCGTGGTCAGAATCCGAGTTTTTTAGAATTCCTTTATGGATTGGTGGTGGGGCAGTGAATCAAAATCTAAAAGGTAGAAAATGGGAATCAATAGTGAGTCAATCTGATTTATATGCCACTTTGTCGTATATGCTGTCAAATTGTAACTTAGAAGAAAATCAACCTTGGGGTAGGGCTATGATTAATTTCAATGGATTTCAAAGTGCATTATGTTTTAAAGGGGATTATTCCTTGTTAATATGGGGGAATCAAGAGAATTTAGGACATCTTGAAAAACCAATGGTTCTATCGGATAAGTTAGAATTTAACCGACGAGCATTGCAATCAAAAATAATTCGGAAAAATTTTCGTTTTTGATGTAACAAAAAGACAGCATTATGTGTCTATATAACAACTGGCATTTGTTTTGTTAACCAATAACTATCATGAACAAGAGAACAAAGAACATAATTATCATACTCTTACTTCTACTTGTAAATGTTGTAGGGTATTTTGCTGCATACAATTATTTTAATCACACTGAATGCAATAATTGTGAAACTGCCAAGAACTTATTTTCAGATTGGTTGGGAACCAAGGCTTCTATTGAACAGACAGCTAAATGGATAGAGTCGATGGCAAGTTTGTTGAAGATGTTTAAAGGAATTTAACATAGATTGGTAGATAGAATTGACCAAGTCCTTGAAAGATTTCAGCAATTTGTAGTAAAATACAAGCTGTATCACATATTATTTTGGGGTGTTTATATAATTGCAGGGGCATTGTTTCTGCCGGTTGCAAATAATACTGGGGTATCTATTTTAAAACAACTGCCAATATTTGCATTGCATGCCGTTGTTGTATATATAAATTTTCAGTTATTAATACCGAGATTTCTATTAGTTAGAAATTATGTTTCCTATGTTCTTAGTGTAGTTCTCCTTGTTTTTTCAGTTACTTTTCCCATTGCAATAATTATTCATACAATTATCGAAAATCATGAGTTTCAATCAATGGTTTGGTCGCCGATTTTCTTGTATTTACTGGCTTTAAGCGTTTTATTTTCAGTTATTCTAACCATGCTATTGAAATTTTTGAAGCAGTGGTACGAGGATCAACGGGTAAGTAGAGAACTTACAAGGGTTCAATTAGAAACTGAACTTAAATTTTTAAAAGCTCAAATTAATCCGCATTTTTTATTTAATTCTTTGAATAATTTATATGCATTAACCTTGAAAAAATCAGACCTGGCTCCAGAAGTTGTATTGAGATTAAGTGACATTCTACGCTATGTTTTATACGATACCAATTTGGGGTCAGTTGATATACAGAAGGAATTGTCACATTTACGTGATTTTATCGAATTAGAACGTATTAGATTAGGGGATAGAGTTAAAATTTCTGTAGACTTGGTGGAACCACCCATAGATATGAATATTGAACCAATGCTATATTTAACCTTGTTGGAAAATGCATTTAAACATGGCTCTAATGGGTTAAATGACGACGCATGGGTTGCGATAAGTGGTTATCCTACAAGGGATGGATACTCATTGAAAATTGAAAACTCAGTAAATAGCAAAAACAAGCCGCGTTCAGAATTTGGCGGAATTGGATTGGAAAATCTTAAAAAACGGCTGAAATTAACATACGGCGATAAGTTTAATTTAAAAATAAACCAAACGGAAGAAGTATATTCTGCATTACTTGAAATTCAACTAATAAATAAATTGCTATGAATCCTACCATTAAATGTGTAATAATCGAAGATGAACCTTTGGCGCAAGAAGTAATTAAAACGCACATCAATAATCATTCTCAATTGGAAATTATTCAAATTTTCAGCAATGGTGTAGATGCTAACCATTGGCTTAACGAAAATGCTCAGATTCCAGATGTGGTGTTTACGGATATAGAAATGCCGGGCATTAATGGTCTCGATTTAATTCGTGGACAATATCCAGCGCCTTATGCAATTATTTTTACAACCGCACATCCAAATTTTGCTGCTGATGCTTTTGAAATTGAAGCTCTTGATTATTTATTAAAACCTATTGCTCCCGATCGTTTTGCCAAAGCCGTAAAACGAATTGAAGAATATGTTGCTTTGAAAAAGAATGTAGATAAAGAAAGTAGTTTAGCCTCTGATTTTATCTTCGTTAAAGTGGATGGTCAACACCAAAAGATCTATTATAACGATATCTATTTTGTAGAAGCTTTTGCAGATTATGTTAAAATTTGGTTATCCTCCGATAAGCGGATTGTTACTCTACAAACCATGAGAAATATGGAAAATGCTTTACCTAAATCCAATTTTTTACGAATTCATCGTAGTTATATTGTGGCGTTAGATAAAATTGAAAGTGTTCAAAATTCTAATTTGAATTTAGCTGGAAAAACCCTACCGATAGGTAAAAATTATAAGGATTCTGTCTTGGCTTTAATAAGCAAGTCTAGACTTTGATTTTAAAACAGAAATAATTTCATTTTTAAGGGTCATTTTTAAGTAATTTTTTGTCATTGATATGTAAAAAACGCGATTGTTTAAACGTGTATTTTTTTTACTTAAATTGTTGTATATCAATGTTTTGACTATGTGTTTTGTTTGTTGGTTCCTGGCTTTATCGATAAACTTGAAATTATTAATAAAATATTTGGTTATGAATTAAGTTAATAATGTCAACAACCTAAACCATTTATTCTGCAACCTAATCGAAATGTATCGTGAGCAAACTGGATTACAACAAGATTAAAAACTTTGCCGCCGCCAAGAGAATTCCAATTAAGGAATTAGCTAAGCGCTGTGACTTAAGTGAACAAGGATTTCACTACATGCTTAAAAAACAAACTATGCGAGTAGACACCTTGGAGAAAATTTGCGAAACATTGGGTGTTTCTATGTATGAATTATTTGAAGATTCAGATGAAAGTATCCTTTCCACAGTAGCTTCTGGGCAGCAAGGAAGTCATCAAAAAGAAATGCTAGATCGTCTCGACAAAATCATTGAATTATTGAAAGTAGAAAAATACCATTTTCAGTAACTCTTATTGATTCCCTTATAACTCAGCATAGCTATTTCTTTAGTTTTGCTGAGTTTTTCATTTAAAGACTTTATTGAATGGCCTTCAGCACTCAATAACCAGGGTAACACTTCCTCGGTAGGGATATTCCCCACTAATTCATCGTTTGCCATAGGACAACCTCCAAATCCTGCCATTGCGCCATCATATCGTTTGCAACCTGCATTATATGCAGCTTCAATTTTTGAGCGCCAGTCCATGGGTTTTGCATGTAAATGCAAACCAATATTTAAGTGTGGTAATTTCCGTTTAACTTCAGTGAAAATAGAAGTAATACTGTTGGCGGTTGCACTTCCAATTGTATCAGCTAAACTTATAGTACGAATTCCAAGAGCCGCTATTTTTTGTCCCCATTCTATAATGTCTTCCGCACTACAGGAGTCACCGTATGGATTTCCAAACGCCATACTTATATAAGCAACAACCTCTTTATTAGAGGCAACTGCAATATCTTGTATTTTAGCTAATCTACGATAAGCCTCGTCTCTACTAGCATTCGTGTTTCTGCGCTGAAAAGTTTCACTAATTGAAAAAGGATATCCAAGATAATGGATGTTTGAAAATGAAGCAGCTCTCAATGCCCCTCGTTCGTTAGCAATAATTACTAGTAACTTAGTATCAGATTCAATGGAGGTTATTCCTTGTAACACCTCGGCTGTATCCGCCATTTGTGGTATGGATTCAGGATTAACGAAACTGCCGCAATCTAGAACATCAAAGCCTAGGGTTAATAGATGCTTTATATAGTTGATTTTAATCGCAGTAGGTATAAATTGTTTTATGCCCTGCATGGCATCTCTTGGGCATTCCACATAAATCAATTTCTTAGCCTCTTCCATGGTCAATATCCCAACAATTTCAATGCAATTTAAGTAAATATTTACTGTGAAATATGCTAAGATTTAGCAAGTGATAGATTAAAGATGATCAAAAAAGTATTGACAAACTTTTTTATACAGGTGCGCACGGTCAGGTCCAACCACATTGTGTTTATGGCCGGGATATACAAAGTAATCCAAATTCGCATTTCCCGATTTAACACAAGCATTCAAAAACATCAAGGAATGCTGCCAAACTACTACATTATCATCGGCTCCATGAATCATTAACAAACGGTTTTTTAAATTTTTCGCTTGATCTACTAAATTATTTGTATAGAATCCATCCGGATTTTCTTGGGGTTTATCCATGTATCTTTCAGTATACATGATTTCGTAATAGTTCCAATTAATTACAGGACCGCCTGCAACACCAACTTTATAATTTCCAGATGCTCGAGTCATTAAACTTGTAGTCATAAACCCGCCGAAGCTCCAGCCATGAACCCCTACACGGGAACTATCAACCCAACTTTGTTGCTTTAACCATCGCAATGCAGCTAATTGATCCTGCATCTCAACTTCCCCTAATTTTCTGTGGGTTTCACTTTCGAAATCTAAACCTCTATGGGATGATCCACGGTTATCTATAGTATACACTACGTATCCTCTGCTGGCCATAAAATGCATCCATAAACTACCGCCCCCTAACCAACTATTGGTAACCATTTGCGCATGCGGCCCGCCGTAAACATAAACTACTACTGGGTACTTTTTGTTGGCATCGAAATTATAGGGTAAAATAGTACGAGAATACAAATCCACGCCATTGAAGTTTTGTTTCTGTAACTTTATTTCCCCTAAAGTGTATTTATCTAATGGATTTTTTGCAGTGTATAACTCAACAAGGCCGGTAGCTGCATTGGCTTTCGGTTCCGTATGCAATACAACCAACTTCATAGGGGTATTTAGGCTGGTATGATATACTGCCAAATATTTCCCTCCTAAACTTAAAAATCCTGTATTCGTTCCGTTCTGTATTTCACCACCAGTAATATTCCAGTGTTTAGTTTCAATAGACTTACCCTTATTTTTGGCTTTTGAATCTGGGAATGTGCCGTAATAATAATTTCTATCCAATGGACTGTTTGCCGTACTTTGATAAATAAAGGCCTTACCGGTTTCTGTAAAACCTAAAAACTGGGTGACTTCCCATGGACCACTGGTTAATGGGGTGATTTTTGGTGTGGAAATACCTGCACTAAATTCAAATAAATACAGATGATTAAAACCGCTGCCTTCATGTTCTAATATAAAGTTTGTATTAGAATTAGGAAGAAAAGTTGGTCCGTTTTCAGGCTCCACATATTTAGGATGGGTAAGAACCAAATCTGTAGAAGCAAGTAAGCCATTTTCCGTACTGTATTTCCTTAATTCCATTCGGTTTTGTTCACGATTTACCCAAGATATATAAAGAAATTTCTCATCAGGCGTAAAGGTTAAGTTAGTGAGATACTGATCATAACTGCCTTCACTTTTTATGTAAACCAGTTTTTTACTTAATGGGTCGAAGATTCCAACAGTAACAGTATGACTGCTATCTCCAGCCATTGGATACCTGAATTTCTCCGGTTGAGCAGGTCGTTTGCTTATATCAAACAATGGATATTGAGGCACTCTGCGTTCGTCCATTCGGTAAAATGCAAGTTTCTTACCTTGTTTTCCCCAAAATAATCCTTTAGAAATTCCGAATTCATTTTGATGTACGGATTGACCATAAACAATACCATTGCCTCCATCTTCAGTTACTTGATATACCGTAGCCGCATATTTGCCCGTACTTTTATCGGCCTCTGTCCAGCCTTCTAATTGTTGTACATAGAGATTATCATTACCAATAAAAGCCAGCCACTGATTATTCTCAGAAATTTCTTCGGCAACTACATCAAATTTCTTTGTTTGATAGGGTAAATACCCATCATCAAAGGCAAACCTTGAGTTAAGGGTTAATTTGAAAGATGGAATTGAGGAATTGACCTCATTTCGCTCCCAAATATTGATTATTGAATTGTTGTAAATGAACCATCCATTTTTCGCTGAAGTCCAAGTAATTAAAGGAAATCGAACCGATTTATTTACTGGAGTTTTTATCGCAGCCGATAATAAAGCAATGAATGAGTCCTTGCTGATGAGCGCAAGTTTGCTACTCAAGGTTTGATTGAATTTAATTAATGAATATTCCCACAATGTATCATTAGAGATTAATGTAAATGCGGATTCTCCTTTCCAACGAAACGATGGGGGGGGCTGTGGATTATTTGATGATTGAAAACACTCTTGTAAACTGATTATCTTTTTCGATTGCCCAGTTGCAATATCGGTAATTACTCCACCAGCGAAAGGGTCGTTATTAATTAACTTTTCGGAAGTTCCTTGGGAAAATAATAATTGGCTAAATCCTCCAACCATTAACAATAACACCGATTTTCTTACTAACATGATGAGATATACTTTAGTTTGTTGCAAATTTGCCGTAAAATATTCATATGAGCCTACAATCAATCATAGAAAATGCGTGGAATGATAGAGAATTATTGAAAAATCCTGAAACCGTTACAGCTATTGAAACTGTAATAGCCGATTTAGATTTAGGTAAATTACGGGTTGCAGAGCCATTACCCTCAGGTGATTGGCAGGTAAATGATTGGGTGAAAAAGGCAGTTATCTTGTATTTTCCAACGCGTAAAATGGAAGTCATGCATGCGGGACCCATGGAATTTTACGATAAAATGCCGTTGAAAAAAAATTATGAACAATTGGGAATTAGAGTAGTCCCCCACGCCGTAGCGAGGTATGGAAGTTTTATTTCTCCCGGAGTTATTTTAATGCCAAGCTATGTGAATATAGGAGCATACGTTGATCAAGGAACAATGGTGGATACTTGGGCAACCGTTGGTAGCTGCGCACAAATTGGAAAAAATGTACATCTAAGCGGTGGAGTGGGTATTGGAGGTGTATTGGAGCCGGTACAAGCCTCGCCCGTAATTATTGAAGATGATTGCTTCATTGGTAGTAGATGTATTGTAGTAGAAGGTGTTCGAGTAGGCAAGCAAGCTGTTTTAGGAGCCGGCGTAACATTAACGATGAGTACCAAAGTTATTGATGTTGAAACAGGGGAAGAATTGCCCAAAGGTTACATCCCAGAACGAAGCGTTGTAATTCCGGGTAATATTAAGAAATCCTTTACCGGCGGCGATTTTTATGTACCTGCCGCATTGATTATCGGAAAAAGAAAGGAATCAACCGATTTGAAAACCTCTTTAAACGATGTTTTAAGAGAGCACAATGTAGCTGTTTAATAGTTTCACGTTATCGCTGTAGTTCGGTGAATACAATCCCAGCATATTATAAATTTATGTAAATAATAAATTGTTGAATTCTACCACTTTGCATATCGGTTATGATGCTAAAAGGCTGTTCTTTAATTCTTCGGGATTGGGTAACTATAGCAGAACTTTGGTAGAAAATGTTATTAATCATTCTGCAATTGATAATAATGAGATCATTAAAGTTTCCCTATTTACCCATAAACAACCCCGGTTAAATTTTGCCAATAAATATCCTAGAATAGGGAATGCTATTTTAAATAACGGGGTCTCGGTTATTCAACCACATACCCTTAATCCAGTTTGGCGAACCTGGGGGATGGGTAAATCGGTCCAGAAAAATAAAATTGATGTATTTCATGGGCTTTCCAACGAAATTCCACAAGATTTACCCAAAGGAATTATGTCTGTAGTTACTATTCACGATGTGCTGTTTAAGCAGATTCCAAAACAGTATTCTTGGGTAGATCGAAAAATCTATGATTATAAAACAGGGTATGCTTTGAAACATGCAACAAAAGTTATCGCTACTTCCAAGGCTACCGCCAATGCCATTAATTCCTATTTTTCGTTTCCCGCTTCCAAAATCCATGTTGTGTATCAATCCATTCAATCGGAATTTTTTAAACCTATATTGGAATTAAATCAAACGGAGAAATCGACTATCACTTCGGAGTATATTTCAAAAATTATCGCCACTGCGCCCTACATAATATACCATTCAACATTTAATTATAGAAAAAATCACTTACGATTGCTAAAAGCTTTTAATGCTATAAAAGATAAGGTTGATTTTAATTTGGTATTGCCCGGTTTTATGGGGCACTCATGGAAAACGGTAAATGCCTACATCAATGACAATAACTTAGAAAATAGGGTAAGTGCAATGGGTGAAGTGTCTTTTAACGTTTTATTGGTTTTATTAAGAAATGCTAAGGGGTTTATTTACCCATCCTTAAACGAAGGATTTGGTATTCCATTAGCCGAAGCGGCAGCAATGAAATTGCCATTTATGGTTTCGGACATACCGGTATTTAAAGAGTTAATTGGACTTGAAACGGAGTGTTTATTTAAACCCGACAACATAAATTCAATTTCACAAGCATTAATGAAGTTAAACGACGGGAATATCGGCCAAAATCTAGGTGCTAATTGGACTAATTTACATCAATCAATAATCGATAAAACGCATCCAGATCAAGTTGCTAAACAATTGATGGAAATCTATCAGTTGTAAATAGTAGTTACGGAAACTTTTTGGAAAGTGATAATTGGTACCTCTTCGGTTGATGTACTTTGCAGGTATAACTATTTGGCAGAAAACAGAATTCAATTTAGTTTTCTACAATCCAATTACTGCTGTAAATCTATAAATTACTCTTGAAAATTTTAACCGCAATCGCTAGTAAAACCACCCCAAAGGATTTACGCATGGCTAATAATCCAGACTGACCAATTTTTGATTCTATCCAACCGGTTGCTTTCACTACTATAAAGATAAATAGCAAATTGGGTAAAATTCCCATTAAAATCGTGGTCTCATTATAAATCGCTTTCAAGGATAAAATAGTGGTAAGCGTTCCTGTTCCTGCTACCAATGGAAATGCAATTGGGATTACGGATCCACTTGGAATTTCAGGGTCTGTTTTAAAAATATCAATGCCCAATACCATTTCTAATCCAAGAATGAACATTACAATACTGCCCGCTACGGCGAAAGAAGCTTTATCTACTCCTAGGAAATTTAATAAAAATTCCCCTGCATACAAGAAACTAATCATTAATATACCTGCAGCAATGGTTACTTTACTTGCATGGATATCTGGTATTTTTTTCTTTAAAGAAATTATCACAGGCACTGATCCTAACATATCGATGACAGCGAATAAGGTAAAAGCAACAGTGGTAATCTGATTAAGCTCCATAGCGTTTAGTTGAACGGTGAATTGGGTTCTTTAGCAATAACGTTGTAGGTTAAAATATCGGCCAATTTTGGGAATAACTTATTAATCCAAACCGCTAATTTGCCTTGCAGCGTTAAAATCAAATACATTCTTCTTTTTGCAATTGCATTCATTACTGCAATGGCAACGGCATCAGAAGACATTAAGTTTTTTTCATTCAAGGGAGATTCATCTTGAGTTTTTCCATCAGAATTCAATGCAGTTTTTCGAATATTACTAGCAGTGTAACCCGGACAAGCAATTAAAACATGCATCCCTGTTTTTAGATTCTCGCACCGCAAACTTTCCAAAAAGCCTTGCATCGCAAATTTACTTGCGCTGTAGCCAGTGCGAGCAGGTAATCCTTTAAATCCAGCAATAGAAGAAATACCAACAACGCTACCTTTATTCTTTAACAAATCACCCATTGCATATTGCGTGCAATAAACAGTCCCCCAAAAATTGGTATTCATTAACTTTTCTAAAACTTCGGAATCGGTGTCTTTGAATAATCCTCGCATACTAATTCCAGCGTTATTAATGAGTATATCCAACCGTCCCAATGCGTCAATTCCTCCTTCAATAAATCGTTTACAATCAGATTTTAAACCAACGTCACCTCTGCAAACAAATACAACAGCCCCAATTTTTTCGCATTCATTAGCGGTTTCAGTAAGAGCTTCTAAATTCCGGGCCATCAACGCTAGGTTATAACCCCGTTTTGCCGATTCAATGGCTAAAGATTTACCAATTCCACTGCTGCTGCCTGTAATGAAAACTGTTTTTTTTTGCATCAAGATTTCCACTTAATCGAACATCCAATTGCTGGAACTTCTGGATAATCTATTTCTAAACCGTCCAATGAGTATTCAATAGCATCTTCCAAGTAAACCTGCATAACGGCATTTGGATTCTCCCAATTATCGTCAATTGCACCTTTATAAACTAATTCTCTTTTGTTATTAAATAAAAATACCTCAGGTGTCCGTTCTGCCCCCAAAGATTTAGCAACTTCTTGATTTTCATCCAGTAAGTATGGAAATGGCATGTTTAATTGTCTGTGTAATTGTTTCATTCCATCCATGCCATCTTGGGGATAGGCTACGGTATCGTTAGCGCTAATTGCCATAACCCCTAAATTATCTTCTTCGTATTTATTGGCCAAACTGATTAACCGGCTCCAATACGCTTGTGCATAAGGACAATGATTACAGCTTACGATGATTAAAAGTGCATATTTATCCGAAAAATCATAGCTGTTTACCGCTTTGCCATCGGTGGACGGCAATTCAAAATGCGTTAAAGTATCACCAATATTCATAATACAAAGTTACAATTTATACTAATTGATAATTTTGAAATTGATGTTGTTCGATAAGCGCGCATTATCGTAATTTGTAAACTCATGGAGCAGTTTGTTGTTTCGGCCCGAAAATATCGTCCAACTACGTTTGAAGATGTAGTGGGGCAGAAACATGTGGCAGAAACGTTGATGCATGAAATCAACAATAACAAACTAGCACAAGCTTTTTTATTTACCGGGCCGCGAGGTGTTGGTAAAACAACCTGCGCCAGAATTTTGGCAAAGGTGATTAATACTCAAGAGAATTCAGACCCGGATCAAGACTTTGCCTTTAACATCTTCGAGATGGATGCCGCATCCAATAGTGGAGTGGAAGATATCCGGAATCTAATTGAACAGGTACGAATCCCCCCCCAAGTAGGTAGGTATAAAGTATACATCATAGACGAGGTTCATATGCTTTCGCAGGCTGCGTTTAATGCATTTTTGAAAACCTTAGAAGAACCACCGTCCTATGCTATTTTTATCCTTGCTACAACGGAAAAGCATAAAATATTACCTACAATTTTAAGTCGATGCCAGGTGTTTCATTTCAATCGTATCGAAACGATAGATATGGTAAATCACCTGAAAGGTATTGCTGAAAAAGAAGGCATCTTCGCGGATGAAGATTCGCTTCACCTGATAGCCCGCAAAGCCGACGGAGGATTGCGCGATGCATTAAGTATGTTTGATCAATTGGTGAGTTTCGGAGGAGGAAAAATCGTTTATGAAACAGCGGTAGAAATACTTAGTGTCTTAGATACCGATGTGTTCTTTGAGTTGGTTAATGATTTATTGGACAATAATATAGCCAATACTTTGTTAATGTACGATAAAGTAATAAGAAAAGGATTCGATGGTTCAATCTTTATCGGTGGATTGGCCAATCATTGTAGGAATTTAGCAGTATCAAAAGATGCAAAAACGGAGAACCTATTAGACGTATCTGCTACCTTTCGTCAAAAGTACTTGGATCAGTCGAAACGCTGCACTTTTTCATTTATACTAAATGCCTTGAATTTGGTAAATGAAGCGGATGAAAAATATAGGAATAGCAGAAATCCTAGGTTAATGGTAGAATTGCTATTAATGAAATTAGCCAATTTGAATGCATTAATAGCGGTTGCTCCGGCTTGGGATGAGCTAAAAAAAAAAATTAATCAACCAGGGGTAGGCCATAATTCGGGAGTGAATTCGGTTCCTCCTCGCACAGCAAACGATAGGCTGCAAGCTGTAATTATTGAAGAAAAAGATACTAAAGTTCCTGAATTACCGAAGATTCAAACCAAAGCTAACGAAGTGTTGGGAGGGAAATTATCTTCGTTTGAAGCCTTTAAACAGCAGAAATTAGCGGAAAAAGAGATTAAATCGATTGGTAGTAAGAATAAAACAGACGTTGCAGGCACAGAGAATTCGCAATCGGTAAATTCCTTGGTTGCCAATAACAACAATGCCCAAAGTTTAGAAAAAATCGCACCTACTCCTCGAGAATTAAATAATATTGAAGATTCTGTTAACCAACAACTATCGGATTCACCACCATTGAATGTATCTTCGGTGGAATCTGCCCTGCAGCTGGATACACAAGATTCTAATTATTACAATCAAACCGAAACGTTAGTAAAGATTACATCTGATCAATTGAATCAGGCCATCCAACAATTTATAGCCACACAAGGTACTAGGGTTTCTTCAGCGCTTAGATTATTATCCTATTCAATTACCACGGAGGGTTCACTGAAAATTATCCTAGGGTCAAAAGCGCAAGAAGGTTTGATTGAGGAGGTTCGCGCAGCATTAATACAATCGTTAAATAAATCTTTACCGATTAAAATTAGTGGATTAGAAACAGAATTAGCTGAATTGGAGAACACCGAAAGAAGGCCATATACCGATAGGGAAAAATTAGATTATCTTACAAAAAAACATCCCTTACTGGCCAAAACGATTGAAGATTTGCAGTTGCGTATTCCCTAATCGGCATTTATTCTATTTTTATAGGTTATTTTGAGTCGTTTGCTTCTAAAAGCAAGCTTTTATTTGTTATTTTGTGAAAGGATATTCATGCCAAATTTATCGTTTCAAAACACGGAAATTGCATTTGCCCATAAATCAACCAATGAGTTGAAACAGGCAAAATTGTTATTTAAATCCTTCAATTATCCATGGTTAATTAAACATGGTGATTCGTTAGCCAAGTTGGCAATAACCTTGGGTTGTAAATCGGTGATTAAAAATACCATATTTAAGCAATTTTGCGGTGGGGAATCCATAGACGAGTGCGAGTTGAGAATACAATCATTGGCCCAATCGGATATTGGAACCATTTTAGATTATTCCGTTGAAGGAGAAGAGGAAGAAACAGTTTTTATTGCTACATGTGCCGAAATTAAGAAAACCATTGATAAAGCATCAGGCAATCCTCAAATACCGTTCAGTGTATTTAAAGTAACAGGAATCATTGCGTTCGATGTGCTAGAAATGGCATCAATAGAGCTTCATAAAAACGCTATGTTAGCTAGCGCTGAAATTGGTGAGCTTTTATCGAGAGTAGAATCCCAACAATGGCAGATGGGAGTAGCTCGATTTTTTGAAATCGCCAAACACGCATATTCCCGAAAAGTTAGATTGTTTGTGGATGCCGAAGAATCTTGGATTCAACCTGCCATTGATCGTTTAGCCGAAGAGGCGATGAAGTTGTACAATGTTGAAAAAGCAATAATTTTTAATACAATTCAGTTGTATCGGCATGATCGACTTGCTTATTTGAATCACACAATAAATTCAACCACAGGATTCTTAGGGTTTAAATTAGTAAGAGGGGCTTACATGGAAAAAGAAAGGGCCAGGGCTAAGGAAAAAGGGTATGAAGATCCTATTCAACCCAATAAATCGGCTACGGATGATGATTATAATTCTGCTGTGAAAGTATGTTTGGAGAATAACCATAGGGTCTCTGTATGTATAGGTACGCACAATGAAGAAAGCAGTTTGTTAGGTACACAAATTCAAGCGGCAAATAATATTGATTCAAATAGTTCCCATGTCTTTTATTCTCAATTATTGGGAATGAGCGATCATATCAGTTATAACCTGGCACATGCTAAATATAATGTTTGTAAATACGTGCCCTATGGACCGGTAAGCGCCGTAATTCCATATCTAACAAGAAGAGCCCAAGAAAATAGCGGAATGGCGGGTCAAATGGGTAGAGAACTTTCCTTGATTAATTCCGAAATAATTAGAAGGAAATCATGAATTCGATCAGTGAGAAAATAAGTAAATGGTCGCCATGGGTAGCCCTAGTTGGAATTATTTACGTATTAATTGGCGGTTTATTATTGCCCTTAAATCCAGGAATTATTGGTGTTAATAAATCCTTGTTGTTTTCTGATTCGGTTCAGGAAATCACAGTTGAAACGTATCAATTTCCAAAACATACAGTTATTAGAAAGGTTTGGTTAAGAACTACTATTCCCAGCAAACAAGGTGCATTTTCATTTTTTGAAGCAAAGGTGATTGCACAAGATAAAGTAGATGTTACCAATACATTTGCAATTCAAACCCATTGTATATTGGGAAACTCCGATATCAAATCGCAAGATTTGGATCTTTGGGTGGAGTATAACAACGATTTAATTTTCTTACCTAAGAGTTTTTATTTAAAAAAATCTGTTAAGGACACAATTCAGAAAACTGCAAACTTTGCGGATTTCGATACCAAAGATCGATTAAGCAACAGTAATGGATTAACCTTCCCTAATCGTGTTACGTTGAATGAGAGTATTCGGAATTTATTTTATCATGTGCCGATGTGGTTTTCGATGATATTATTATTGGCGGTTGCTGCTGTTTTTGGAATACTGTATTTAACCAATGGAAATTTAGAAAATGAATACAGATTTGATGCGTTAATAAAGGTTGGTATTGTATGCGGCGTACTGGGAATGATTACAGGTGCCACCTGGGCCAGGGCAACCTGGGGTTCATGGTGGCCAAAGGATGATCCTAAATTAAATGGGGTTGCTATTGGTATGTTAATGTATTTAGCCTATTTAGTGCTGCGTTCAACCTTAACAGATCCATACCAAAAAGCGAGAATTTCCGCCATATATTCTGTGTTTGTATTTCCAATTTTTATTGCATTGATCGCGATAATGCCCAAATTGGCTGAAAATTCGCTTCACCCGGGTTCAGGAGATAGTGTTGGATTCAATCAATACGATTTGAATTCTACATTACGGATGTTTTTTTGGCCCGCAGTTATATCGTGGATTGCTTTATTCTGGTGGATAGCAGATATTGTTTATCGTTTGCGTAAAATAGAAGAATTACAATTACAGAAAGAATATGAAGAAAATGTTTAATACGAGTTTGAAACAATTGTTTTTCCTAGGTTTGTTGTTGATTCCTTATTTGGTTTCAGCACAAACCGAAACAAATAATATTACACAAGAGTTAGATTCAAATGCGGCAGACTGGCTGCAAGGATCATATCGATATAATACAGTTGTTGCCGTGTTAGCGATAATATTCTTGGGGATTTGGTTTTATTTATTACGAATGAGTCGTAGACTTCGCAAAGTAGAAGAAAAATTAACAAAATGAAAAAATTACACATTGCTTTGTTATTGATTGCTGCTATTGGAATTGCTTCTGTTGTAAGTATGTATGGCAGTACTACCCAATATGTTTCGTTTAATGAAGCGCAAGCCATTTATCGCGATAACCCAAGTAAGACGGTTCATATATTTTGTAACTTGAATAAGTCCAAAGAGATTGAATACGATCCCCAAAAAAATGCTGAAAAGCTTGTTTTTTATGCAGTTGATTCATTAGGTGTTGAAAGTAAGGTTATTTTTAACGGCACCATTCCACCGCAATTTCAACAAATTGAGAAATTAGTATTGGAAGGGCATGCGATTGAGAATGCTTTTTTTGCGGAAAAAGTACTTACTAAATGTCCGTCCAAATACGAAGAAACTCAAGCTTCCGAACAATCCGCAGTTATTCCTAAACAGTAATTCATGGAAACTACAGCTGCTGCGCAAAAATTTATCGGTGAATGGCTATGGATTGGCAATTTAGGACATTCATTAACGGTAATAGCATTAATATCTGCAATTCTAAGTACTTTATTCTATTTTGTTAATGAGCAAAATAAGGAAGTCAGTTCTACGGGTTTCCCATGGGCTAAACGGTTTTTTCAACTTCACGTGATATCCATAGTTGGTATATTTATTACACTATTTACTATAATTTTTTATCATCGGTACGAATACCACTATGCTTGGAGACACTCATCCAACGCCTTGCCTGTTCATTACATGATTTCCTGTTTTTGGGAAGGACAAGAAGGTAGCTTTTTATTGTGGTTGTTTTGGAACTCAATTTTAGGTTTAATATTACAGAGATCTGCAAAAGAATGGGAAAGTCCTGTGATGGTAGTTGTTGGCTTTGCACAAATTGCATTGTCTTCTATGTTAATTGGGTTTCAGTTCGGTGAGTTTAAAATTGGTTCTTCTCCGTTTGATTTGTTGCGTGAGCAACGACCAGATTTATTAAACATACCAATTCTAGCAGAACTAGGTATTGGGAATTATCTGCAAGTATTTAAAGATGGTAATGGATTGAATCCTATTTTACAGAATTATTGGATGGTAATACATCCACCAACGTTGTTTTTAGGCTTTGCCACAGCCTTAGTGCCATTTGCCTATTCCATTGCTGCATTATGGAGAGGAAATGAACGTGCTTGGCTTTCACCAGCATTAATATGGAGTTTGGTATGCGTTGGCATATTGGGTTTGGGAATTATCATGGGTGGATTTTGGGCCTATGAGAGCTTATCTTTTGGCGGTTATTGGGCATGGGATCCGGTAGAAAATGCTTCCTTGATGCCCTGGTTGATAATGGCTGCCGCCGCACACATGGTTATTATTTCTAGATCCACCGGAAGACATTTGTTTACCTCGCATTTATTGATACAGCTATCATTTTGGTTGGTTCTATACGCAACATTTTTAACACGCAGCGGAATTTTGGGAGATAGTTCAGTACACTCATTTACAGATTTAGGATTATCAGGTCAATTATTGCTTTTTCTGCTGGCATTTTTATCCATAAGTTTGTTAGTAATCGTTAAATCAGCTTGGCGCATTAAACTAGCGATTTTCTTTTTGTCGCTATTCCTGATTCCAGTAATTGCCGCATACAACCTACCCAACGATGCCCATGATACATTTACATCGGTTATCAAATATTTTGGTGTTGTAATTTTCTTGCTATTTATCATTGTTTACGTATGGATGTTGTATCAACGTACTAAAGCAGAATTACCCGATGAAACTTTGAATTCTAGAGAATTTTGGATGTTTTTGGGCTCCATGTTTTTGATATTATCCTTAGTTCAGGTGTTTGCTGCAACTTCAATTCCAGTATTTAACAAACTTTTCGGCAGCAAAACAGTGGTTCCGCCAGCCGATTCATACAATAAAATACAACTGTGGTTAGCGATGCCAATTATGTTGTTAATGGCTATAGCGCACTGGTTTAAATTTAAAGAAACTGAAGTTGCTGTTCTGAAAAAATCTCTAATTAAAATTAGTATCGTTGGTTTGATTTCAGGTGTTTTACTGATTTTTGGTTTTGGGGTTTCAGGCTTTGGTTTTCAATTGTTCTTAGTAATTTCGGTACTGTTAATTATAGCAAATGCTTGGTATCTAATTGAAAAAAAGGGGATGGAATGGAAGCGATGGGGCGGTGGTTTCGCACATGTTGGGTTTGGTATTTTACTGCTTGGTGTGCTCGTTTCATCCGTTAATAAAAATGTATTAACAGGATCAGAAACAGGTATTGACCTTGCCCCTGAAATAGATGAAAATGGTAAAATTGATGAGAAAGGCGTTAAGTTTAATCGACAAAACCAAATTCTATACAAAAATCAATACCAATCAATAAAGGAATATGATGTAAAATATATCCGCGAAATTAAGGGGGTTGGAAATGATAGTATCGACAAGTATTTTTCCGTTGCTTTTGTGAAAAAGGATAGTAAAGGAAAAGTTACCGATAGTTTTACGGTAAATCCGAAAACTCAAAATAATCCTAAAATGGGGATGCTCGCAGAGCCCTCTACCAAGCACTTTATCCATAAGGATATTTTCACTCATGTAAATTACGAAAGTGGAATGGATAGAAAAGAGCCTTATGCCTCGTTTAAAACTGATACCGTTTCATTTAGAGAGGTATTTACTTCATCTACTGGTAAAGTACAATTTTCCATAGATACTATGGATAAAGCAATGCAATCCAGTGGATTATTAATTCGACTAGCAGTTAAAGCGAAGCGATTAAATGATTCAGCTTGGTTGCATCCAACCTTTGGTATCTCTTCGGACATGTCGTCTTTTCAATCAAAAGAGGACAATAATGAGAGTTTAGGCGCTTTGGTTTCCATTGTTAATCTGCAAATTATGGATCCTAATCCTAGCAATCCTGGAGCCGTAAAATTTGTAGTAACTACAGCGGAAAAAACTCCGGTTAAAAATTATATTGTACTTCAGGTGATTGAATTCCCTTGGATAAATTTGGTTTGGGGCGGTACGATTATTATGGTGATTGGATTCGCTTTATCTGTGAGTAATCGAATTAGTCAATATCGAAAATTAATGAATGCATAGACGATGGATTCTTTGTGGTTTGGGTCGATTAGGTAATTCACTTAATCAAGCCTTTAATGATTCTGGTTGTTCATGGGATCTAATTTGCCCTTCTTCCAGCTATTCATCACAATCACAGATTATCCAATCTCAACATGAAGTACAATTTATTGCATGGGCTGATTTATTGGAAACCCTTGTTGAAGGTGATGTTTTAGTGTTATCGATTAATGACGCATCTATACTTTCTTTTGCTCAACAAGCCGATAAAAAAGGTGTTGTAATTATTCACTGCAGTGGGGGCACTCAATTACCAATATTAGGACATGCATACTCAGGCGTGTTTTACCCACTTCAAACATTTTCTTACCAGAATAAACCTAATTGGAAAGAAATTCCGGTGTTTCTTGAGTTCCAAAATTCAATAGTATTAGATTCATTATTGGAATTAGCCGATAAATTAGGTGTTTCGAAACAAAATATTAATCATTGCAGCAGCGAACAACGATTAAAGGTACATGTTGCTGCTGTCTTTGCCAATAATTTCGTGCAAACATGCGTTGCTATATCCGCTGAATTATTAAAAGAATCAGGATTTAATTTTGATGTAATGCTTCCAATATTACACCAAATGTCACTTACTTGGGAGATGGGAAATCCCAGCGCCGCTATAACCGGTCCAGCAGTTAGGGATGATAAAAAAACCATGCAAAAACATTTGCGATTGTTAGAAAATCATCCACAATGGCACGAATTATATGCACGTTTTTCGGAAATTATTAAACAAATGAAAAGTTAATTTTGAATTGTCCAAATAAAAATTAACTTTGTTTCTCTTAAATATCTCTTTGTGTTCTTGAATTATTATGAATTTACACAAAGATGAAAGCCACCCAGATAGCTGTTTCAATACCACAGGAGTCAATGTCAATCATTGATTATTTTGGATTGGTACTTTATTTTGACCCATCAAATACAACGCCTTTAACAATTTATGCTGCCGTATTAGACAGAAGAAGCTGTTGCCAAATATTGTTTAAAGCGGGGTTATTTAAAGGGTTGAATTTTTTTAATACAGAGACAGAATTAGGATTAACGCTCCATGAAAAAGAGCAATTTCAACAATTAATTGAAAATAATCTTGACGATATTGTTCGCGGTTGGATAGATTTTTTTGTATTCAACCGCGAACCTAATATCAATATTGTAACTAAAAGTTTACAACGTTAGTTATTTGATTTTCCATCGAAAGCCGAAATAAGCAGTTCTACCGTTGGTTGGTCCCCACGCATATCCGGCATCAAATTTACCACCAACATCTAAAATAGGATTATTCTGATTAACATTCAATAAATTCTCGGTTCCAGTATAAAATTCCCATTGCTTCCAATCTTTTCTAATTTGGATATTAAGTACGGTATAAGTTGTGCTATATCCAGGCATCCAAGTTGAAATTATACCAATATTGGGATTTGAAAAATAAGGTAGTCGTTTCGCTCCATTAATTTGACAAACCCAATCAAAGTACCAATTATTGCGTGTTTGATATTGCAAAAATACAATTCCACGATGCTTTGATTGAAATGGTTGTAACTGCATGATTCCACCATAGAATCCTTCGCTGTGTAAATACCGGTAGGATAGGCGATAAGTAAATCTTCTATGGAAATAACCATTTAAATCTAATTGCACAGCCAAATTTGAACCCGCTCTATTGCCATTGTAATAACGAATAATTACTTGGTCTAAATTTTCATCGCGATCCGTGATTATTTGGGATAAAAATTTGGTATAAAACCCATCTATAACAAAACTTGCTGGATAATCAAAAAGAATAAAATTCTTTAAATAGGATATTCCGCCGTTCCACGCTTTTTCTTGTGGTAAAAAACCATTGTTTAATAATCCCGTATCGGCAATAATTATAGAACGATTGTTAACTAAATTGTTTAAATTTTCCGATAGTATAAACGGTGTTCTTCTGCCAATACCGCCTTGGAAGTTGATTTTATTGTTGGGATTTATAGTGTATTTTCCATGCAAACGAGGAGTTGCAAAAACACCATATAAGCTATGATAATCAATTCTTCCACCGGCTACCCAACTCCAGTGTTCTCCTTCAAAAACCCATTCATGAAAGCCACCAATTTCTGCAAAAGTATGTTCGAAGTTCCAGTTTAAATTGTGCGTATCTATCAGACTTTCTCTCCAATTTACCACGTTAACTTGAATTCCTGATTTGGTTTGTTTTTCATCAATTTCCGGCGTTTGATACAACAATGAATAATGTAATCGTGTTTCATTGGCATTGAAATTTCGATGTATTAAGGAATTCAAACCAGCATCTATCTGGTGATGAGAAACTTTAAAAACATTGCCAATACTTCGCGATCCAACCTCATTTAAGAATCTTCCATATTTGAGATATACATCGCCATGTTGTTCGTTCAACTTGAAATGAAATCTATTATCTCCAGAAATTAACTGCCCCCATTTCCCATGCTCTACTTCCCCAGCATTTCGTTTATCCAACCAAAATAGACTTCCAATTTGCATCTCCCATTTTTTATTGGGAATTTGGGTGTGATTACCAATAACATAACGAGTATATAAAGGCATGTCGCTATAACCATCGTGCCCCATGTCGGTAGTTGAAAATTGATTTCCTCGATGCAGGTAGGTATGGCTTAAAGTTCTTTTTCCAAGTGATTTTAACACGGCGTTGAATTCATTCCTACCTTGATTATTGGAGTACGCATTAAAAAATAATCGAGGATCTTTCAAATCGCTTTTCATTGCAAAATTTAATCCACCGGTAATCCCATCCCAACCGCTGGTTACAGATCCTATACCTTTAGAAATATGAACACCGCCCACCATGGGTCCGGGAATATTACTTAGCATATTAATGCTAGAAATCCCCTCTGCTGTGGGCATGTTTTCACGCGTCATACCAACGTATTTACTATGCAATCCAAGCAATTCAATTTGCTTCATGCCACTAACACCATCGGAATTTGAAACTTCTACCGTATTAGTTAGTTCGAAACTCTCAGATAATGTGCAACAGGCTGCTTTTTTGAATTCTTCTTCCCCTAGAATTTCCTTAATACCCATTCCTTTACTATCAAACCGCGCATTACTTTTCGAATTGATTTCTATAGTACCTATACGAGATCCATTGGAATCAGTAGCAACAGAATCAGTACGATGTTGCGCTTGAAGAATGTTTTCGGTGGTGGTTAAGGAAATGTATAGAGTGACAATTAAAAATCGTCGTGCTCGCATTTTCCACCCTCCCTATATCTACAACAATCGGGTAAACTTTGATAAACAACTTCACTTGCTGTAACTAGTGGTGTATCGTGTCCAACCATGGCTACCATGTTGTGAATTTGAATTTCTTCCAATTTACGGGGATCAAAAGTAACGGTTAATAATTTTGATTTTACATCATAAATTGCCTTATAAACACCTTTTTTATCCAAGGATTGCTCAATTCTATCCTTGCACATGGTGCATGTGCCTTCCACTTGAAATGCGATTTCTGATTTTTTAATGGGTTTGGGTTTTGGCCCAGAGGTGAAAGCTATATTTAAAAGGCTAGCGCCAAGAAATATATAAATATACAGTGATTTTTTTAATTGATTTTTCATGATTAATTGATTTAATATTTAAATAAAATAGGAGAATAAGTTCATTCTCATTGTTTGGAACTTGAGGATATTAAATCAACCAAGTGTTTAAATACCTGCAATACTCATTCGATGTTTTCCTTAAAATTGGTATTGAGGCATTAATATTATTAAGTTTCCTGTAAGCGGCTCTATAAATATTTATAGATTCATTGAATGCTACATCCAATAATACTTCAAGTTGATCTGGTTGTGGAAGTACCACAGTTTGCAACTTTTCCGGTAAGGGATTAACAAAAAAGAAGAACTCCTTAATACAGCAGTCATCCGTAATTTGGAATTGTTCCCTGTGATAACCCTCCTTATTGTCTGTTAAAGAATGATTAATATTTACGCAACAACGCTTTACGGAAGAAGATGATTTGTTGACTGTAAAAACCGCTGCTTGATGATCCGTATGGCAATCGTGATTAAATAAATGCAATCCATCTTGATAACATAGATGGTATCCAAATTGCAAAAAACCTACACTGAAGGATATAACCAACAACAATAAGTAAGTCGCAAATTTTCGAATCATTCGTACTAATTTACTACAAAATTAGGATTTTTCCCACAAAAATGTAATTTTAACTAACTTGGTAGTAATATCGCAGCCAATGATGAAATTGTTGAATCAATTATTTCGCAGGAAGACAATATTTGAGAATAATAGTTCTCAATCTACGCTCAACAGGGTATTAGGAACTAGAGACCTAACGTTATTCGGTATAGCGGCAATTATTGGTGCAGGGATATTTTCTTCTATAGGTGAGGCTTGCTCATCCGGAGGACCTGCCGTTATTTGGTTGTTTGTTTTATGTGCAATTGCATGCGGATTTGCGGCATTATGTTATGCCGAATTTGCATCAAGGATTCCTGTTGCAGGTAGCGCATATACCTATGCGTATGCTTCATTTGGTGAGTTGTTTGCTTGGATAATTGGTTGGGCTTTATTAATGGAATATGCTATAGGTAATATTTATGTTGCCTTTTCGTGGTCTGGATATTTTACACATCTGTTGGATAGTTTTGGTTGGTATTTACCACGTTGGTTAATCGTTGATTATGCCTCGGTAGCATCATATATAAATGGAAAGGAAGAACTAATTACTAATGCAATTGTATCTACAAATTTCGGAGAATTATGGGTTGGATTGAATGCAAATAATGAAGAAAAAGAACTATTAGAAGCTTGGATAAATGCACCAAAATTAGCAGGTATTAAAATAATTTTTGATATGCCAGCAATTGTCATTAATATTTTGATCACGTGGTTGGTATACCGAGGAATAAAGGAATCTAGAAATGCTTCCAATACAATGGTAATACTGAAGATATTGGTGGTGGTTTTGGTAATTATTGTGGGAGCTTTCTATATCGATATTGAAAACTTTAAACCGTTTATGCCTGAAGGTTTTAGTGGCGTTATGTTGGGTGTGTCAGCGGTGTTTTTTACATATATTGGTTTTGATGCAGTAAGTACCTTGGCGGAAGAGACAAAAAATCCACAACGTGATTTACCTCGTGGAATGTTTTATTCATTACTAATTTGTACAGTTTTGTATATTCTGATTGCCTTAGTATTAACGGGCATGGTTCCATACAAATCCTTAGGAGTAGACGATCCATTGGCTTTTGTACTGGCAGAAAAAAATATTAAATGGTTGGAATATATAGTTTCTAGTATTGCTGTTGTAGCTATGGCTAGTGTATTATTGGTATTTCAACTGGGTCAACCCCGAATATGGTTATCCATGAGTAGAGATGGGTTGTTACCTAAAGCATTTTCAACAATTCATCCAAAATTCCAAACACCTTCTTTTGCAACTATCATTACTGGGGTTGTGGTTGGCGTTCCTATTTTGTTTACCAATGAAAAATTTGTTTTAGATTTTACCTCTATAGGAACTCTCTTTGCATTTCTATTAGTGTGTGGGGGAGTGTTATTACTACCAAAAAGAGAAAAGACATCAACAACTGGATTTATTTTACCCTTTATTAACGGTAAGTGGATTTTCGCAACTTTACTTTTATTGGCAATAGCATTGATTCATTATCAATTACCAGACTATTGGAAGAATTTATTCGATCAAACAATAAATGGATCTAATTTCAAATCCCTTTCAATGTTCATTTTTTGGATGGCGATGTTCGTTTTAGGTGTGTTATCATATTTGAAAAATCTGAATTTAATACCCTTATTGGGAATCGCATCTTGTGGTTATTTACTTACAGGAATGCAACAAGATAATTGGTACTGGTTCTTTATTTGGTTCGGTATTGGGTTGGTAATCTATTTTTCCTACGGATTTAAAAATTCGCAGCTGTCTAAAAATTAACAAAAGGAAAAATGAATAATAAAGAGAAAAATATTGGTGATGTATTAAATAAAATGATGGATAAGTATAGACTTACATCAAAAATGCATGAAATGGAATTGGTGAAGACTTGGGAGGAAATTACTGGGACATTGGTGGCTAAACATACTACTAAACTTGAAATGCGAGGAAAAACATTGTATGCTTGGTTTGATCAAGCTCCATTAAAAAATGAGATATTCTTGCGCCGTGATCAACTATTAAAAGCAATTAATGAGCGATTAGGCGATAATTTTATTGAAAAAATATTTATCGGTTAATTGGGGTTTGTTGCGTTTCTTTGGTTTGTTATGTTTAACGCTTTTTCTATACTAACATTTAATTCAAATCCAACAATTATTGTTAAGATATTGATATAAATTAGGATCATTAGGGCGATTATAGCTCCAATCGATCCGTATACTTTATTATAGGTATTGAAATTATTTACGTACAAGGCAAACCCCCAACTGGATAAAGCACTTAATACCGTAGCAGTGGTGCTTCCCGCTGTAAAAAATTTCCAACGTCGTTGATTTGCCGGACCAAAGAAATATAAACTGGAAATTCCAATCAGAAATAAAGCTATTAGTACTAAATATTCAAAAATTGTAATTATAAATGTATATATATCGCTCAAAGGCCATCGATGTGATTGTATAAATAACACACTTTGATATGCCATAGTTATTAAGAATAATCCAAGTATAATTAATATGCTAACCCAAAAGGTCATAAATACTGCGCGTCCCCGAATTTGAAACCAATTCTTCTTTTTTACATTAGGTAATCGTCGGTTGAAAGAGTTAATAAGTAAATGAAAAGCATTAGATGCAAAATATAACGTAGTGATAAACCCAAAAGATAATAATCCTGAATTTTGCTTGTTCAGAATCTCTAATATGGTTGAGCGTATTTCTTTATAAGTCTGTTCGGGCATTATTAATGATAACTCCCGAATAAACTGTGTTTTTAAACCAGTAATTGGCAAATATGCAATAAGCGTTAATAGGAAAATTAATGCTGGAAAGAGGGCAAGGAAAAAGTTGAAACTCAAACTCGAAGCTCGCATGTTTAAATTCTCCATAAACATTGCACGAAGAAAATATCTGCCTACGGTGTATAAACTCTCTCCACCAAAACCTTTGGGTTTAATGGTTTGTAAGTATTTAAATAGAGGGTGTGACGGTTGACTTTCCGATGTTTGTCTTTCAATTGCTCCAATGTCCAATAATGGATCTTCAGCGGGATAGTCGTTGGGTATTTCTGCTGATTGAAGTAGTTTACCCCGATAACTTGTTTTTACTTTATCCATTATCGGTTGTTTAAACCATTCTTTCTAATAATTCTTTGGAAATCCGTAAAGGCTTCATCGTGGATTTATTCACAAAAAACAACTCAGTAAAACCTTCACTTAATAATTCTTGGTGTTGATTGTAAACCCGATAAGTAAATTTCAAACGCACACTGGGGTTCTCCGGGATAGTAACTTCAACGGTTAATAAATCATCGTACCTGGCCGCATAATAAAAAGAAAACCCCATAGAACGCACAGGCATAATTATACCTTCGTCTTCTAGTTCTTTATAGGTTACTTGTTTATTACGAAGGTATTCTGTTCGGGCTTCCTCAAAATACAATGCATAATTGGAATGATGCACAAATCCCATTCTGTCACATTCGGCGTATCGAACTCGTATTTTGTGATTAAATACCATTAATAGCGTAGTATAAATGTCTCCTTTTGCTGCTCTTTTCTAACAAAAATCATACCCATTTTGAATAAATCGATGTTTGCGGTAACCCTTGGATGTCGGATTAATTTATCCCAATTATCACGCTGATCCCAAAACTCATCCAAACGATTTATTATAAGTAATCCATTGGTGCTAAGTAATTGAATCAAATAATCCATCCCTTGTAGATCGATAATTCTTTTTAAATTCTCATTAACAATAATTAAATCCACGGAATTTTCTTGGAAACCAATAGATTCCAAAACAGAGCGATTAATCTTTGACGGATGATTTATTCTTTTTAATTGTAATAATTCAGGTAGATAGCTTAATTCCGACTGTGAATCTAAATTTATTTGCGAAATGCTTACTCCATAGATAGATGGATCTATTTCATTGATTATAGTTGGTATGGCATTTAAACTGCTCCCAATCTCTAAAAAATTAGAAAATACAGTTTCATTCCAATTTAAGTATCTAAAAAGAAGTGTTAGGTGTTTCCGCTGTGGAATTTGACGATAAATCTCATTGGGCGATTTAATAAATCTGCTTCGTTCAAGCTCTATTAAATCAATACAAACTGGTTCATTTTTTTGATAAATTACCTCGTCCGCAAGGGAATAGATAAAAGGGGAGTGGGTTCCATGCCGAGAATTAGAATTCCATAAATAGCGCAGGTAATCTGCTATCCAAAATAATTGCGCTAAATTGATTTTCTCATCAAATTTCATTATTGCTGCATGTTTTTCAGCATTTTTTGTTCGGCTTTTAGACGATCAATCTGTTCTTTTGCTTTATTGATTTTTTCTTCAAATTGCTTCATTACAGCACCTGTATTTTTGCTGTGTTGGAAGAAGCTCTTGTTATTTTCTAACGTTGCAATTTCGTCTAAAAGAACATTTATTTTATCCTTTAATCTTCTGTCTTCCCCTTGTAATTTTCGCTTTCCGTCGTCAGATTTTGCAATTTGTTCAAAATGGTTTTTTTGTATATTCTGTCGTTCTGAATTACTGAAGTTTTTAAATCGCTGGAAGATTCCATCGGATAGCTGTTGGTAGGTGCCTTGTAGTTTATGGTACAGTTTACCGCTTACAAACCCGGCTTGATTCCAACGTTGTTGCCACTCTTTCAATTCTTTAAATAACACCTGTGGATCGATGGTCTCATTGTTGGATAATGCAGTTAATGCATCGATAACCTCTTGTTTTTTACTTACAGCTTCAGACTCAAAAGATTTCCTTTCTTTTATCCATTCATTTCTTCTAGTATAGAAGTGATCAAAAGCCGCTCTAAATCGTTTCCAAATAATATCGTTTTGGTCCTCAGGAACAGGTCCAACTTTTTTCCATTCTTCCTGTAATTGTTGAAGTGCATCAGCGGTTTTATTAAATTCATTACCGTCCTTTAACGCTTCAGCTTTCTCACAAAGTTGTTGCTTTTTGATTAAATTATCTTTTCTGCTGTTATTTAAGTCTTTGAAGAAATGTTTACGTTCTCCATAAAATCTATTTCGCAATCCTTTGAAATTTTGCCACATGGCTTCATTAACCTCTTGGGGAACAGGACCTATTTTTTTCCATTCCTCCATCAATGAATCTAGTTCTTTTCCAGCGGCATTCCACTCTTTTCCGGAATTAGGTAAAACACTTAATAATACTTCGCCCTTTTCAATCAAAATTTGTTTCAATGATTGATTTTGTTGTTTTTGAGCATCGATCTTAGCTTGTTGTTCCTTTTTTGCATCAATTACTATATCAGATGCAGCTTTGAATCGCTTCCACAAATCTTCAGAAATCTCATTTCTAACAGGACCCGTATTTTTCCAATCTTCATGAAATTTATTTAAGGCAACCATAGCCTTCCTAATGTTTGATTCATCTTTTAAAGCTTCCGCTTTTTTGATTAAATCAATTTTAATTTCTAAATTCTTTTCTTTATCCAAATCTTTCAATTCATTGAATAAAGATAATTGATTATAGAACTTATCGATGTAAATTTTATAGGTGCTATATAATTCTTCCTGATACTCTTTGGGAATTTGTCTAACCTCTCTCCATTGCTTCATATATTCCCTTAAAATGGATAAACTCTGATCAGTTTCTTCAGAATCAACTAAAGCTTTTACTTTTTCAAGAATAGCTTGTTTTTGTTTTAGATTCTCAAGTCTTTCTTCTTCCTGACGTTTACGTTCATCCTCTTTTTTCTTTTTAAAATCAGCAATTATTCCTAATAATTCTGATTTTAAAGAATCTGATGGTGGAACAAAGTCGCGAGGATCTTTACCTTCCTCAACCCATGAACGAATTAACCCAGGCCTCTCCTGATCTAGTAAATCGTCAAAAGCATCCCGAAGCTCCTGAAGCTTAGCTTGTATTTGTTTTACGTCGGTTAAACTCAATACCCGTTGAGCTTCTGCTACAATTTCTTCCTTGTTTAAATGAGAATAACTAACAGAATGGCTAATTTCTTCTTCGTGAATAAACAATTTTTCGGCTTCCGAGAGTTCATTTAAATAACTCTCATGATTGATGTCCTGCTCCAATCCCATACTGATAAATGGAAAATTATTTAGTTTGTTTAATGTTGTATTTAGTTTCTAGCATCCAAAGGGCCGCTTCAGCCGCTTCGGAACCTTTATTCCCTAACTTTCCGCCAGCTCTGTCTTCGGCTTGTTCGTTTGTATTTGTAGTGATAACACCATAAATACAGGGTTTTGAAAATTTTAATGATAAGTTATTTACGCCATCGGTAACAGCGGAACAAACATAATCAAAATGTGGGGTATCTCCTTTGATTACACAGCCTAGACATATCACGGCATTGTAATTTTCCTCAAACAACCATTGCGCTGCTATCGGAATTTCAAATGCTCCAGGTACTTGAATTATATCATAGGTTATTTGATGTGGATGAGTTTCTTTAAAGGTATTCAACGTTTTTGTAGCACCTTCAAGTAGGTTAGACGTAATATGTCCGTTCCATAATGAAACCACTATTCCAATCCTAACTTCGCCAATACTAAGATTTGTAGTAAGTTTAGGAGCCGAAAAAGAGAGTGAGGTAGCCACGTGAACCTATCAGTTAAGATCACCTATCAAACCTTTTAGGCGATAGATGTTAAGTTCAGCTGTTTGAAGATATCTTCCATCTTCAGCAGTACTGTATTTTTTAGCAATTGTCTCGTAGCAAGAAAGCGCATCCGATAATTTTTCAGCTTTTTCATAATGTTGAGCTGCTCGTACATAATAACCAGCAGATAAATCATTATCGCACTCCTTTGCCGCTCGCTCAAATAAACCTGCCGCTTTTTTGTAGTCACCTTTCTCTGAGTAGCAGGTTGCTTTAGCCGCAATTATTGCAGGATTTAAACCTCTATCGTTAGCCTCTACTTTGTTCAGATAGTCCAATGCATTGTCGAAATCGCCTTTATTGAGATAGGCCAAACCAGCTACTAAAGCAGCTTCATTCCCTTTTGCTGTAAAACTATATTTATCAGCAATTTCTACAGCTGAAGTGATTTTACGTTTTTTATCACCTTTAATAACGATATCAAACGAGTCTTTGGCGAAGAAATGATGGATTTTTTTGAATTTCTCTGCCGCTTCAGCTTCTTGTTTGGGTAGATAATAATAATTCCATCCTACTACAAGTGCAGTAATTCCAATTACTCCAATACTTATGTAATTTACCTTCTTACGATTTTCCTCGTAATAGCTTTTTATGTTATTAACAATTTTACCGGCTTGTTGCTTAATATCCATTGGTATTTTAAGAGGGGGCGAATATAATGAGAATAAAGATTTTTTTCCAAGATTTAATCCATGATATACGGATAATTATCTTCTACATAGTTGTGTTTGAACAATAAAGATGCATCTGGATAGGGTGAGCTTTCCGCAAACTCAACACTTTGGTTAACCATTTCCATGATTTCTTCTTCCATTAAATCTAACTCCTTTTCGGTAGCATATTTTTTAGAAAGAATAGTAGCCTTTGTAGTTTCCAAAGGATCTTTCGTTTTATAATCTGCAACTTCTTCTTTCGTTCTATAACTAGCTGGGTCACTCATTGAATGTCCTCGGTAACGATAGGTTTTAATCTCAAGAAAGGTTGGACCTTCACCTCTGCGAGCTCGTTCACAAGCTTCATAAATAGCTTCGTGTACAGTTTCACATTTCATACCATCAACTTGAAAGCTAGGCATGTCATAGGCTAAACCAATTTTATAAATATCCAATAAATTGGTTGTTCTTGCTACACTGGTTCCCATGGCATATTCATTATTTTCACAAATAAATACTGCAGGTAACTTCCAAAGCATAGCCATGTTAAATGCCTCATGTAAAGCACCCTGACGAACTGCTCCATCGCCAAAAAAGGTTAAACATACATTTTGTGTGCCTTGGTATTGTTCGGCTAATGCTATTCCCGCACCTAATGGTATTTGAGCGCCTACAATTCCATGGCCACCAACAAAATTATGCTCTTTGGAAAACATGTGCATTGAACCACCCTTGCCACCAGAACACCCCGTTGACTTGCCATATAATTCAGCCATGACGGCATTAGGTGTAATACCAAGAGCCAGCGCATGACCATGATCTCTGTATGCAGTAATTACCTTGTCGTCCTTTTGCATTGCAGTTACCATTCCAGCAACAATTGCTTCCTGTCCTATATATAAATGACAAAATCCTTTGATTTTTTGCTGTCCGTATAGTTGAGCAGATTTCTCTTCAAATCTGCGTACCATCATCATTTCGCGGTACCAACGTAAGTATTCTTTTTTTCCGAATTTCATTGAAATACGATTTTTGTTGCGCGAAAATAATCATCCTCTGCTAATTTCGATGCATTCTAATGGATTCTGTCTTCAATATTTCGTACCTTATCCTTAATTAATCCTATTTCTCGCTGTATTATTCTAAGTGTTGGTCCCAATTCGTCCGTATCTGTAGATTTCGGCTCCTCGAATTTTGGATTTATATAATTGACAAATTTCCATAGTTCTAATATATTTTCTGCATTAACCGAATAGGGCTCATACATTGGATTTGTGCTACATAATAAAAATGTGCCGTCTTCCTCGATCCTATTGTATAATACTTTGAAAACGATACCATCATCCTTGGTAATAACTATGTATGGATTCCCATTTTTTACGTGATTCCAGTCTTGTAAATACTCCCCAGTTACATATGCACCATCGCAAACTGGAGGCATGCTATCCCCAGAGATAGGAAAAGTCCTGTATTTTTTATTGGATGATAAAAATGGTAAACTGAAGGCAGGTAATGTTCTTATAAAGTCTGGATCTGCATATCCCGTGGTGTAACCAGCTTTAGCTTTTTGTGGAACTAATTCTATGTTTTCCTCGTTTTTCGAATTAACAGTAGTAGCCAATACACGCAATCTAGTGCCGCTTAAGTCTAAATCAAACCCCTTTTCCAATTGGGATAGTTGGATTTCTGATATTTGATTCAAATTAATTCGCAGCAGTTTATCGATGTTCACTTGAAAGTAATCCGAAATTCGAAGTAAAATTTGAATTCCAGGTTCAGCAACACCATTTTCGTAGCTATTGTATGCGGAACGGGTAATCGTTAAACTCTTGGAAACTTCTTCCTGACTTCGTTTGCGGCGTTTTCGCAATAACTTTAAATTCTCTTTTAAATACATTGTTAAAAAAATTATCACCTAATTGGTGGGTAAATTAACAAAAAAAATCCTAATTGACAAAAAAGATGATTTAAAATTGTTAAAAAAACCAACATTGTGCATTATCTCTGAAAAACATATTGTATTGTCTGTTTTGCAAAGTCGTTGAGTTGGGTTTTCTTTGCTCCTATGAATTACTGGTTAATAAAATCAGAGCCGTTTAAATACAGCTGGAGCCAGTTTTTAAAAGACCAGGTTACTTTTTGGGACGGAGTAAGAAATTATCAAGCGAGAAATAATTTGGTAACTATGAAATTAGGTGATTTATGCCTGTTTTATCATTCTAATGAAGGCAAAGAAGTTATTGGAATTGCCGAAGTTGTGAAAGAATCATACCAGGATCCAACTACAACAGAAACTGCATGGGTGGTAGTAGATGTTAAACCGCATTCTGCCCTAAGGTTTCCTGTATCGTTGCAAGCGATGAAAGCAAATCCAAATTTATCTAAAATGGGTTTGTTAAAGCAACCTAGATTGTCTGTAATTGCATTAACTCCCGATGAATTTGAAACCGTAATCCAAATGTCTAATGAGTCAGCCTAAATTACTATTAAATCATCAACAATTACAATTAATTGTAAAACGATTAACACTGCAATTGTTAGAAAATCACAGTGATTTTTCCCAAACCGCTATCGTTGCACTGCAACCTCGAGGACTCGCTTTCGCAACTAAAATAATTAAAAGCTTATCCGAATTAGCCCCCGAAATAGCTTGTAAATACGGAGAATTAGATCATACATTTTTTAGAGATGATGTAGGAAGGGGTGATATTTTAATTCCTAAACCATCCAATATTCAATTTTCCACTGAAAATTTGAGAATTGTACTAATCGATGATGTTCTATATACTGGCAGAAGTATCAGAGCTTCTATCGATGCATTAATGCGTTTTGGAAGACCTTCACAAATCGAATTGATGGTGCTGGTTAATAGAAAATTTCAACGTGAATTGCCTATAGATCCCAATTATATTGGTACAAGCATTGATTCTAGAAATACTGGAGGATATGTACGAGTTGATTGGGCTCAGGACGATGAGAAAGTTTGGTTATTAAATGAAAAATAATGTCCACCGAAAATAATTTTGATCATTTGCTCGGTATTAAAGGATTATCCCAATCCCAGATTCAAACCATCTTTGAAACAGCCGATAATTTCAAATCACTGTTAAATAGTCCAGTAAAAAAAACACCCGCTCTTCGAGATACTACTATCGCCAATCTCTTTTTTGAAAATTCCACCAGAACCAGAGTCTCGTTTGAATTGGCAGAAAAAAGATTAGGTGCTGATGTTGTTAATTTTTCGTCTTCATCCTCCTCCGTGAAAAAAGGAGAAACATTAATTGATACAGTTAATAATATCCTGAGCATGAAAGTGGATATGGTGGTTATGCGACATCCAGCTCCAGGAGCTTGTTTGTTTTTGGCCAAACATGTAAATGCTCAAATAGTAAATGCCGGCGATGGTACCCATGAACATCCCACCCAAGCCTTATTGGATGCATATTCTATTCGAGAGAAATTTGGGGAAGTAGCTGGAAAAAAAGTAGTTATTGTAGGCGATATACTCCACTCAAGAGTGGCCTTGAGCAATATTTATTGTTTGCAGACATTAGGGGCTGAGGTTATGGTTTGTGGACCCGTTACTCTTATCCCTAAAAATATCGAAAAATTAGGTATTAAAGTTTCCCATAATTTGAATCAGGCATTGCAATGGTGCGATGTGGCAAATATGCTTAGAATTCAGTTGGAAAGACAGGATCAACGTTATTTCCCATCATTGAAAGAGTATTCCAAACTATATGGATTGTCCCAAGATCGTTTAGATCACTTGAATAAAGAGATTTGTATTATGCACCCCGGTCCAATAAATCGTGGAGTAGAAATTACATCCGATATCGCGGATTCTAACCACTCTATTATTTTACAACAAGTTGAAAATGGAGTGGCTATTCGAATGGCAGTTTTGTTTTTATTAGCGCAAAATAATCGATGAATCCAGTTTTAGTAGAAAATACCCGTGGGGGAGTAGTGGAGAGTTTCCATAGAGGTTCAATTTGTATTGTAAACAAAAAAGGACAAGTAATTTATAGCATTGGCGATATCAACCAAGTTTCCTTCCCTAGGTCCGCATTAAAGTTTTTTCAACATTTGCCCTTGCTAATCTCGGGGGCTTTCGATCAATTTGGGTTTTCTAATAAGGATTTAGCATTGATGTGCGGTTCACATAACGGTGAACCAATGCATGTAAATAACGTAGAAGAAATGCTTTTAAAAGTTAATCTAACCGTTGATCAATTGCAATGTGGAGCCCAACAACCCACATTGAAAAAGGACTTCGTTCAATTAATTAAAGCGGATAAAGAGCCATCGGCATTACATAATAATTGTTCCGGTAAACACAGTGGTTTTTTGGCCTATTGTAAGTATTTAAACTTACCTACCCAAAATTATCTGATGTTAGATCATCCGTTGCATCAAGAAATAATGAAAATAACGGCTCTCTTTTATGAACTTACCAAAGAAGAACTAATCATTGGCGTAGACGGGTGTTCTGCTCCGATATTTGGAATGCCCTTATACAATCAGGCAGTTGCCTATAAGAATTTAATTTGCCCTGAAAAATTTAATCAGCCAACTATAACTGCCGCTTGTAAAAGAATCGTAACAGCTGTAACTTCTTTTCCGTTAATGGTTGCTGGAACTAAACGGTATTGTTCCGACTTAATGACCGTTACTCAAGGTAGAATTATTGGTAAAACTGGAGCTGATGGGGTTTATTCTTTGGCGATTCCTGAAAAGGAATGGGGTATAGCAATTAAAATAGACGATGGTAAAATGGGACCTCAATATCAAGTGGCTCATCAATTATTAAAAGAATTGGGACTTCTTACTAAATCTGAAATTGAACAATTGGAAAAGTATGGTAATGTTCCAATAGTGAATTTCGGAGGAAATACCGTTGGAGATTCACATTCTGTTCCTCTTAATATAAATTTATAATGGCCATTTACATTGTAGAAAGTCCAATTCCGGTTATGGGAGTCCAAATGGCAAAACTTATTCCGAAACAGCGTGATTTTATAGAGGATATGTTTCAAAAAGGCTTTTTATTAATGTATGCTGTTACCGAAAATTTAGATAAATGGTGGTGCTCGGTAGAAGCCGAAAACGAAGAACAAGTATGGGATTTTTTATCGCAAATGCCGATAATTGAATTTCTTACACCTACCGTTCATTCCTTAATGTTTTATAATTCTGCCGATCAAATGATCCCACCTATTTCGCTTAATTGATGCATTAGTCATAATTTAGTGCCAAGTTATGGCATTAAAGAAATTATTAATTCTTTTGACGATAGAATGTGTCTTTTTACATTCATCAAAGGCACAGGTTAGAAGTTATCCCGCCAATTCCCTGCAAGAAACTTACATGATGTTATCTAATTTGCATGGTATAAATACAGAACGATTTTATCCTCAAGAGTATAATTCATTACTGGCAAATTGGGGATTTGATACGGTTGTTAGAAATAGACACTATACCGAATTAACATTACTACCTCCAATTCGTACTATAAAACCGCACCAATATTTTACGTATGCACATCCTAATTTTTCATTAATGCCCCAATACACACCTAGGTTCTTAAGATTTTTAAGACCCTTAGGTAAAAATACAATTTTAAAAACGCCTGCATGGTTTTATTCTTGGATGGATAAATCAACAAACAAGGGTTCTTTTTTTGTTGTAAATCCTATACTTCATACAGAATTTTCTCCCAAAACTCCCTATACTTCTAGGTATCTAAACAACACCAAAGGCATTGAACTATTTGGTCAGTTTTCTAAAAATCTATCGTTCTCCACACAATTGGTGGAATCGCAATTTTATTTTCAGAAACATATTACTAGATACCAAGATACGTTTAACGTAACGCCCAACGTGGGTTATTGGAATAAAAACTTATATGGGTATTCCGATTTTTTCAGAGCTAGAGCAAATATGTATGCCAGTGTGGTTAATTCTGCTAGTAGTAAAACACATGTGTTAATATCGGCAGGGCATGATAATCAACACATTGGAAATGGTTATAGAAGTCTATTAATCAGTAATTTTTCTCCAGCAACAGCGTATTTGAAAGTTAACACTCGATTAGGCCCGTTTAGATATCAAAATCTATATCAAGAATTATCCGCTACGGATAAACCTTCAGGATCGCGATTATTACCTAAAAAATATATGGCAATGCACAGGGCGAGCCTGGAATTTGCTAAACCCGATTGGTTAAATAATAAGAATGATGAGAAATTAGAAAATTGGATTGAACTTGGACTTTCAGAAATGATTTTACAAACTAGACCTACCGGTGGAATGGATGTAAACTATTGGAATCCAATTATTTTTTATCGATCTATTGAACGCGATTTGGGCTCGCCGGATAATGTGTTAATTATGTTTGATGGTAAAATTCGACAGAAAAATGCATTGTTGTATGCTCAATTTTTACTGGATGAATTTTCGTTTGGCGATCTTATAAAAGGCAATACTTGGAGAAATAAACACGGATACCAATTAGGAATGTACGTTAAACCTAATTTAAGTGCTGTATATCCAAAATTTGGAAGTATTATTATTCAAGCAGAGGTAAATTCAATAAGACCATTTACCTACAGCCACTCTTCTATGGATGCTAACGCGGTTAATTTTAATCAAGCATTAGCCCACCCATTGGAATCTAATTTTAGAGAATTAAATTTTAGTGTTCGATATAAACCTGCATTTATTAGAGGTTTCTTATTTACACACACTACATTTTTCGCAGTAAGAGGTTTCGATTTTTCTACAACCGGTGAAAACTACGGAAGCGATATTAGACGCGATTATAGAACTAGAATTGCTAACGATAACGTTAATATACTGCAAGGAGAAGTAGGAAATATTCTGCATTCAAAAACACAGGTGTTTTATGAGTTAATGCCCAATATGTGGGTGTATTTAGCCGCCCAATTTAGAACACAAACAGGTCATCAATCGTCCCGTGAATATTACATCTATTTAGGACTTCGTTGGAATTGGTACGAAGAACAACAGTTGTTTTAAGTGTAGTTTAAAGTAGTGGGTTAATGTAGCAATAGGAGACTAATCAATCCATTTGAAAATTCTATCGTAGCGAATGCCTTTTAACCAACCTTTTGAATCGTATACAGGTCCACCATGTCCCATTACAGGTAGAAATGTCTCCGGATCAATTGAAATCACTTTCTTTTTACTGAAAAAAGTAAATAACGGTTTACCAATTATATGATTTTCAGGAACATATCCCCAATATCGAGAATCTAAACTGTTATACCTATTATCCCCAATCATCCAATAATAGCCCATTTTAAATGTGTAAGATGTAAGGACAGATCCACTTTTTATATCTATAAATTGACCATTAGAATATTCAATTTCTTGTTCTTCGTATTTGTTAATGGCCAACTTTAGGAAATCCCAATTTTCCTTGGTTAATTTAATGGTCTCGCCCCGTTTAGGAAGATAAACAGGTCCATAATTATTTACATCCCATCGGTGTCGAAGGAATAACGTAGCATTCGTATCAGGAAAAATTGGTTTATCACTGTCTATGGATGTTGTTTCTTCAAAAATACTTAGAACTGCCGGATGCTTTTTTAATCGTTCAAAGTTCTCTGGCCAAGTATAAAACAAGTAGGGTTGAATTGTAATTCCTCTTTTTTTAGCCGCTTCTATGTAGTTTTGTGCATCTTTCTCGCTCGGTAAATGAAAATCACCAAGATTGTTTTCATATAAAAAATCTTCAGTGACTAATTCTTTCATTAATGCTAAATATCTTTTTTGCGTCCTTCCAACAACCGGTAAGATTTTGTTATTAACATAGATCTGGCCATTTCTCATTTCATAGGTGTCTCCAGGAATTGCAACACAACGTTTTACATAGTTGTCTTTTTTATCAATTGGGAATTGTTCCCCATCGGCGGGCCAATTAAAAACAATCACGTCATTGTTTTTTATGGTATACCAACCAGGGAGTCGCATATAAGGGAGTTCTAAAAAATCAGCATATGCTTTTACACCAGCAATTTCTTTAGGAGAAACAATAGGTAATGTAATAGGAGTCATTGGGATTCTCATTCCAACATTTACGCGACTAACCACTAAATAGTCACCAACCATTAGGTTTGATTCCATGGAAGGAGTGGGGATTTGATATAAATCGAAATACAAAGCCCGCATGCCACCTGCAACGTAAGCGGCAAATAAAATAGCATCTCCCCATTCACGAGCCCAACCCGAAGGTTTAATGTTCTTTTCTCTCCATTCTTTAGTTCCAGCTTGTCCCAGGTAATTGATTTTCTTGTCGAAAGCAAGTAATGGAAAATAAACAAAGCTCAAAACAGTTCCAAGTAATTGTTCCCAAAATTTTGTTTTACCAAATGCCCTAAGAATATCTAAGGTGATATTAAAACTGAACAAAATGTTCAATCCTGGAATCACCATACCTAGCATATACCAATTAGGTCTGCCAACAATTTTTATCCAATGCCACCAACTTAATATTGGAATCCATGCTAAATAAGGTGCCTTACCAGCCAATACAAACATTCGCATTAGACCAATTCTAGTAAGAACAAAAGCTATAACCCATAGGCAAGCAAATAGACCTAAATTAAAACTCTCCATGTAAGCAATTACTTAATTATTGTTCAAATTTAAGCATGTCTGCCATGCTAAAAACACCTTTTTTACTAAATAACCATTCAGCCGCAATTACGGCACCTTCTGCAAACCCTTTTCTATTATTTGCCTGATGTTCTAATTTAAGAAAATCATTTTGACCAATTTGAAATAATTGATGGGTACCCGGCACATTATTTTCTCTTAGAGAAATAATAGGTAAGGTTTTAGTAGTCATTTTTTTAAATTCTTCAATGGCATCAAATTGAACCGCTTGTTCTTCCCATAACGTATCCGCTAACGCCCATTGTTTGTAGCGATCTTGGTTTTCTATATATTTTTCTGCTAAAGTTATAGCTGTTCCACTTGGGGCATCTTTTTTTTCTAAGTGGTGATTTTCAACAATACCTACGGAGTAATTAGGAATTGATTGAAAAAGTCTTGCTGTATATTCAGCAATTTTCCAATACAAATTAACCCCAATACTAAAATTAGTAGAGGCAAGCATTGCAGCGTTATTCAAAAAGCAGTATTCTTTTAATCTCGGTAATTCATTATACCAACCAGTGCTTCCAATACAAATGGCGACACCTTTAGATAAACAAAATTCAATATTTGAAACTGCAATTTCTGGGTTTGTAAATTCAATTGCCACATCGCAGTCTACCCAATTTTCGTTATTTAATGGATGTTGTGAAGTATATCGTGCAACAATTTCGTGGTTTCTTGCGGTAGCGACGGTTTCAATTTCTTTACCCATCTTTCCATAGCCAACCAATGCAATTTTCATTGTGCAAACCTACTTCAATTCAATTAATAATTTGATGGGAATAGCAGTTTAAGTATCGTTTTTGCATTTTTTGCAAAAAGTTTGTTTTATCGCAATTAATACGTTGAATTTTGTAGTGTGAAAGCGAGAAAATTAATTTCAGTATTTATCCCGGTATTATTGAGCTTGTCCCTATTTGTTTTTGTCCAACAATGGAAATCTACCAACACTAAGAATATAAAATTGGTTATTAATGCAAATTTAACCAGTGATTCAATCAATAAGTTGGTTTATAAAAGTTTAGGTATTAAGCTATATCCTGGAGTAGCTTGGTGGGCACAGCAACAAAAGGTTGAATTCAATAAGAAAATTATTGTTTCTGTTCGACCTAATACCAATGCTTGGAATTTATTAAAATTGATTAAGAATTATAAAGTAACCAATTTTGATTGGGTATTGAGATCAAGTGGAACTTTGAAAGAAGTAATTGATGATGTTGTGTATGATTATCAACAGAATACGCAGAATTTTCGCTGGGTAAATTCTTCTGTTGCATCTTGGTTCTTACAAGATTCCGTTTACCATAGCTACGGTTTAACTTCACAAACAGCTCATTGTTTGTTTATTGCAAATACCTATAATTTAAAAGCGAATTATTCCCCTAGAGAATTTTTGGATAGGATGTTTTTGGAATCCTACAAAAAATATTGGAACTATAAACGAAGAACTGCAGCTCAAAATAGGAAATTATCTCTAGAGCAAATTATAATTCTCGCATCAATAGTAACTAAAGAAAGTAATGCCACCGTTGAATTTGGCAAAATAGCATCTGTTTATAAATTACGATTGATAAAGGATATGCGTTTGGAAGCTGATCCAACTGTAGTTTTTGCTCGAGGTAAATCAGGTAGGGTTCTATTAAGCGATACAAAAATTAATTCGCCTTATAATACCTATTTAAATAAAGGCTTACCACCGGGTCCTTTGTGTATTCCAGATCCTAAGGCCATTGATTCTGTATTGTTTGGGAAAGAATATCCGTTTTTATTTTTTTGTGCAAAACCTGACCATTCGGGTACGCATAACTTTGCAATTAATTTGTCCGAGCATCAAGCCAATGCTAAGGCTTACCATAATTGGTTAAATCAACGGAAATAGAATCCAAAAGGATCGAATTATCTTAAGTATTTTAATTTTTACTTCTTTAATAATATTCGTTGGTAAAAGAGGTTATTACCTGTTTTCATTCTAACTATATACATTCCACTTTGTAATGTAGTTAAAATCAATGAGTTAGAATTGATGTCCTCGGTTAAAATTAATTTACCGGATAAATCAAATATGGCAACTTGTTCTATGTTTTTACTAAAATGCACAATATCCCTAGTTGGATTCGGATAAATTGTGAGCCCAACATTTTCAGTAGTATTAAGTGAATTACTTGCTGCAGCATTAATAGTGATTTTTTGTGTTACAACTTGATCGCCATTATCTGAATTGTTTTTATTGGAAATTACAGAAACACCATAAATAGTTGCAGCCCCTTGGTCTGAAGATGGAGCAGTCCATTCGAACGACCAAATTCCCGTGCTGCTGCCAGATGTATGTCCGGCAATATTTCTTCCACTGGTGTAAACGGCAGCACCCGGAGATGGATTGGAAATGGAACCCATGTTCTGATTGCTAGCATTCAAAACTGTACTTTGAAATCCCATTTTTGTTGATGTACCGGATGCTTTTATAGATACAATGTATTGATTACCGGGGATATATTCGGTTACAACAGTTGAACTACCTTTATCTATTAACTCAAGACTTAATTGACCATTTAAATTGCCGCCACCATGGCAAGATGAACAATTACCAGAGCTTCCAGGTGCACCTGTTCTATCTTCACTTCCACGCCCATTGCTGGAAGCATTAAAAGTGATAAAAATGGTAGATGCGGTTAACAGGACAATAACTTGGGTTAATATTTTTTTAGCCATAATTTTGTAACAAACAAAGTTAATTGAAAAATTGATTTGGAATTTATCAAATTATCAAACAAAAATCCGCTTAACTATGTTGGATTTATTAAATTTGCGCACGAACATGAGTACACCAGAATCTTATATACCGATTTTATTACAAATGGGTGTTGCGGTAGGATTTGTCGTTTTAACATTGAGTATATCTCATTTGTTAGGTCCATCGCGAAAAACCGCTAAAAAAGAAGATAATTTTGAATGCGGAATTGAAATCAAAGGAGATGCTAGATTTCCTGTATCTGTTAAGTACTTTTTATCCGCTATTTTGTTTGTGTTATTCGATGTAGAGGTGATTTTCTTTTATCCCTATGCCGTTAATTTTAAATCAATGGGATGGGATGGTTTTATGGCAGTACTTGCATTCGTTTCCATATTTTTAATGGGTTTCTTATATGTTTGGAAACGCGGAGCCCTTGAGTGGGAAAAATAATTAATAATAACAACTATGGTAAAAATTGGAGAAGCACCGGAAGGTATTGAAGGTCAAGGCTTTTTTGCAACATCATTGGACAAAGTTATTGGATTGGCTCGTGCTAATTCTTTGTGGCCTTTGCCATTTGCCACATCGTGTTGTGGCATCGAATTTATGGCAACCATGGGTGCTAATTATGATTTGGCTCGTTTCGGTTCAGAACGATTAGCCTTTACTCCCAGACAAACGGATTTGCTAATGGTGATGGGGACAATTGCTAAGAAAATGGGTCCCGTTTTAAAACAAGTATACGATCAAATGGCTGAACCCAAATGGGTTTTGTCTGTAGGTGCTTGTGCATGTAGTGGTGGAATATTTGATACCTATTCAGTGCTTCAAGGCATCGATAGAATTATTCCCGTAGATGTGTATGTGCCCGGTTGTCCTCCAAGACCAGAACAAATTATTGATGGCTTGATGAAAATTCAGGAATTAGCGAAAAACGAAAGTTTAAGACGAAGAAATTCTGATGAATACATGAGAATGTTGGAAAGTTATAACATTGAAACTACTGAAAAATAATGACTGTACACACCAATAACGATTCCATAATTAACGTAGTTGCAGAGTTAACCCAAAGCACAGCACAAAGTTCTGTGGATGATTATGGGATGTTGAATTTTGTGGTTTCAACCGATCATGTTGTTGCTGTATGTCAACAGCTTAGAGATAATCACGGATTCATCTTTCTTACGGATTTGTGCGGTGCTCATTATCCTGAACGAAAAGATTCTGAATTTGAAGTAGTTTATCATTTACACAACTTAGTTTCTAACCATAGAATTAGAATTCGAGTTTATCTTTCAGAAGAAAGCATTTCAATTCCTACCATGGTAAATGTTTATCCTGGTGCAAATTGGATGGAGCGAGAAACTTTTGATTTTTATGGGATTATTTTTGAAGGCCATCCCAATTTAAAGCGAATTTTAAACATGGACGAAATGGATTATCATCCTTTACGAAAGCAGTATGCTCTTGAAGATGAAACCCGTGATGATAAAAATAATACATTTTTTGGACGATGAGCGAGATTACATTTAACAAACAAGGTCAGATGGTAAGCAGAGATACCATCGACGGGGATATCGCCACCTTAAACCTCGGACCTACGCACCCAGCAACCCATGGTATATTTCAAAATGTTTTGAAAGTGGATGGTGAGCGTATTATTGAGGCAGAACAAACAGTTGGGTATATTCATAGAGCATTTGAAAAATTAGCGGAAAGAAGGCCGTTTAATCAAATAACACCGATAACAGATCGATTGAATTATTGTTCTTCTCCCATTAATAATATAGGATGGCACCTTACTGTTGAGAAATTGGCAGGAATTGAAGTTCCTAAGAAAGTGGATTACATGCGTGTAATTATCATGGAATTAGCAAGAATTGCCGATCATTTAGTATGTAATTCAGTAATCGGGGTGGATACGGGTGCGTTAACGGGATTCACTTACATGTTCCAAGAAAGAGAAAAGATTTATGAATTATTTGAAGAAGTTTGTGGTGCTCGACTCACTACTAACATTGGCAGAATCGGTGGTTTTGAGCGTGATTTTTCACCTGTTTTTAGTGCTAAACTCAATAAGTTTTTAGAGGAATTCATAAAGAATTTTGATGAATTTGATAAACTGTTAACTCGAAATAGAATTTTCATGGATCGTGTAATAGGGGCAGGTCCAATTTCTCCGGAAAGAGCATTGGCTTATTCATTTGCTGGTCCAAATTTGAGAGCTGCGGGGGTAGATTATGATGTTCGAGTGATGAACCCTTACTGCAGTTATGAAGATTTTGATTTTATTGTACCAATAGGAAAAGATGGTGACACCTATGATCGCTATGTGGTAAGACAAGAAGAAATCAGACAAAGTGTAAGTATAATTAAACAAGCACTTGCAAAAATGCCTTCTGGTTTGCACCACGCCGATGTGCCAGATTTTTATATGCCACCGAAAGAAGAAGTTTATCGAAGTATGGAATCGCTTATTTACCATTTCAAAATTGTAATGGGAGAAACAGCTATTCCTAAAGGTGAGGTTTATTTTGCAGTTGAAGGTGGAAACGGTGAGTTAGGATATTATTTGGTAAGTGATGGAGGCAGAACCCCTTATCGTTTACACTTCCGAAGACCCTGTTTTATCTACTATCAAGCATATCCTGAAATGATTAAAAATTCTGTGCTCAGCGATGCTATATTAACAATGAGCTCAATGAATGTAATTGCTGGCGAATTAGATGCATAACCAATGACTGAAAATCAAGAAATTCAATTTCCAGAACACTTACTCAAAGAAGTAGGTAGAATAATATCTCAGTTTCCTGAAGGTAAACAGAAAAGTGCATTGATTCGTGTGTTGCATATTGCCCAAGCACATTTTGGTTATTTATCCACTCCCGTAATGGATTACGTGGCTAGATTGCTGCATATTTTACCTATAGAGGTATACGAGGTTGCCACATTTTACAGCATGTACGATACCCAACCTGTTGGGAGGGTAAAATTAGAAGTTTGTAGAACGGGTCCATGCATGATTGAAGGGGCTGAAACCATTGTTTCTTATATAGAAAAGAAATTAGGCATAAAAGATGGCGAAACCACTTCAGATGGTATTTTTACCTTAAAAACGGTAGAGTGTTTGGGTGCTTGCGGTTATGCACCAATGTTACAAGCAGGTGAAAAATTTCATGAACATTTAACAGAGGAAAAAGTTGATCAATTGATAGAAATGTACCGAAATAAACCGGTAGCTAATTATATGGGGCTAGAAAACAATGGCTAGAAAATTATTGCTTGAACACGCGCAGGTTGAAGGTATACATACCTACGACGTTTATCGTAAGAATGGCGGATATAAAGCCGTAGAAAAAGCGTTGAAATCCATGTCCCCTGAAGATGTGGTTGAAGAAGTTAAAAAATCTGGGCTAAGAGGTCGCGGAGGTGCTGGTTTCCCCACTGGAATGAAATGGAGTTTCATTGCAAAGCCCGAAGGTGTTCCTCGTCATTTGTTGTGTAATGCCGATGAATCCGAACCTGGTACTTTCAAAGACCGATATTTGATGGAGAAGATTCCCCATTTGTTAATCGAAGGAATGATTGTTTCTTCGTATGCTTTGGGTTGCAATTCCTCATATATCTATATTCGAGGGGAGTACATGTATGTATTACAGATACTTGAAAGAGCAATTGCCGAAGCATATGCCAATGGCTGGCTAGGAAAAAATATTCAAGGATCTGGATACGATTTGGATTTACATGTTAGTCCTGGAGCGGGTGCTTACATTTGTGGTGAAGAAACAGCACTAATTGAAAGTTTAGAAGGTAAGAGGGGTAATCCTAGGATGAAACCACCATTTCCTGCTGTTCAAGGTCTTTGGGCCAGACCAACGGTGGTAAATAATGTTGAAACTATTGCTGCTGTTGTTCCAATTGTTAATGAAGGTGGCGATTCTTATGCTGCAATAGGTGTAGGAAAAAGTACAGGAACTAAATTAATTTCAGCCTCTGGAAATATAAATAAACCGGGTGTATATGAAATCGAATTAGGGGTTTCTGTAGAAGAATTTATTTATTCCGATCAGTACTGTGGAGGAATGAAAAATGGAAAACGGATTAAAGCTTGCGTGCCAGGTGGATCCTCTGTTCCTATTTTACCTCATTATTTAATAACCAAAACGGCTGCTGGCGAATCTCGTTTAATGACCTACGAAAGTTTAGCCGATGGGGGCTTTGCGTCTGGCAGTATGCTTGGATCAGGTGGATTTATCGTTTACGATGAAGATCAATGCATCGTTAGGAATACTTGGAATTTTTCAAGATTCTATCATCACGAAAGTTGTGGCCAATGTTCTCCTTGTAGAGAAGGTACTGGCTGGATGGAAAAAGTGTTACATCGTTTAGAATATGGCCATGGCAAAATGGAAGATATCGATTTGCTTTGGGATATTCAACGCCAAATAGAAGGAAATACTATTTGTCCACTTGGAGACGCAGCGGCTTGGCCAGTAGCAGCGGCTATTCGACATTTCAGAGAAGAATTTGAATGGCATGTGAATGAGCCAAAACGTTGTTTAGAAACAAATTATGGCTTGGTTAAAGAAAAAACTTTTGAATCCGTTAATGCATAATCAGTATGTCAGAAGCTACACCAAAATTTAAAATTACGATTGACGGACATACCGTAGAAGTTGATCCGGGTACAACAATATTGAACGCAGCTCGTCTGTTAGGTGGTGATTCTGTGCCACCAGCAATGTGCTACTATACTAGTTTGAAAGGCAGCGGAGGTAAATGTAGAACGTGTCTCGTTGAAGTTTCTAAAGGATCGGAAAAAGATCCAAGACCTATGCCAAAATTGGTGGCTAGTTGCTCTACTACCGTTATGGATGGTATGGAGATAAAAAATAAATCTAGTCAACGTGTATTAGATGCACGCTCGGGTGTGGTTGAAATGTTATTAATTAACCATCCCTTAGATTGTCCAATTTGTGACCAAGCAGGGGAGTGCCATCTTCAAGATTTAGCCTACGAACATGGTAAATCCAATACTCGCTATGAATTTGAACGCAGAACGTTTGAAAAATTAGATATTGGCGAATATATAAAGTTGCATATGACGCGTTGTATTTTATGTTACCGCTGCGTTTATACAGCCAATCAACTAACGGATAAACGAGAACATGGAGTACTTAAGAGAGGGGATGCCGCAGAAATAGGTACCTTTATCGAAAATAATTTAACAAATGATTTCATAGGTAATGTTATTGATGTATGTCCCGTTGGTGCATTGACGGATAAAACGTTTAGATTTCGTTCTCGGGTATGGTATACTAAACCAATGGATGTGCACAGAGATTGCCCTACATGTTCTGGTAAAGCAGTTGCTTGGATGATAGGAGATGAGGTTGCTCGTGTAACAGCAAGAAAAGATCAATTCGGTGAGGTGAAAGAATTTATTTGCAACGATTGTAGATTTCACAAGAAAGAAAAGTCAGATTGGACTATAGAAGGTCCTCGACATATCGATAGAACTTCGGTGATTTCTGCCAATCATTACGAATTAGAAATTCCTAAGCATACCCCACTTTTAAATAAAGCATAATATGGATTACGCGTTAATTCTTGAAAAATTAATTTTAATTGTTGTAATCCTTGCGGTTACCCTTGTCATTGCATTGTATTTAACGTTTGGTGAACGTAAAATTGCCGCTTATTTTCAGGATCGACTTGGTCCTAATAGAGTAGGTCCTTTGGGTTTGTTACAGCCATTTGCTGATGGAGGAAAATTGTTGTTTAAGGAGGAGATTATTCCCAAAACTGCAGAAAAATGGTTGTTTATTATTGGACCGGCTACAGCAATGGTTGTAGCTACTATAACTAGCGCTGTTATTCCATGGGGCACATCCATAGAAATTTTCGGTAGAAATGTAAGTCTACAAGTAGCGGATGTTGATATTGGGGTTTTGTATGTGATGGGAATTGTTAGTATCGGTGTATATGGAATCATGATTGGTGGATGGGCCTCCAATAATAAATATTCCTTATATGGAGCAATTCGGGCAAGCGCTCAAATGATTAGTTATGAATTGAGTATGGGCTTAGCGTTGATTGCTGTAGTTATGATGAGTGGAACACTGAGCCTTCGAGAAATGGTAGAACAACAACATGGTCTAAATTGGAATATTTGGTATCAACCATTAGGTTTCTTATTGTTTTTTGTTTGTGCTTTGGCCGAATGTAATCGAGCACCTTTTGATTTAGCAGAGTGTGAAACAGAGTTAATAGGTGGCTATCATGCCGAATATTCGTCAATGAAGTTAGGTTTTTACCTGTTTTCCGAATATATCAATATGTTTGTTTCTAGTGCAGTAATGGCTAGTGTATACTTGGGTGGCTATAATTTCCCAGGCATGGATGCAATTGCGAATCCAACTGTGTTATCCTTACTTCAAGTGGCTGTAATGTTTGCGAAAATATTCTTCTTTGTCTTTGTTTTCATGTGGATACGATGGACCTTACCTCGTTTCCGTTACGATCAGCTTATGCGATTAGGATGGAAATCATTGATTCCGTTAGCCATTATAAATATGGTGGTAACTGGTGCGGTAATGTTGCTGAATCAGTAATTATAAAAAGCTCAAATAACTGTAATTATAAAAATGTGTTAGTTCTGGAAATGATCTAACACATTTTCCATTTTTATACCACGAGAGCCTTTAACAAAAACATAATCTGCCTCTACCGGGTGGGTATCTAACCATGCCAATAAACTACTTGTATTGGTAAATCGCATTGGAAATTGTTTACAATGTTTGTGGAACTCATCACCCACTAGAAAAGTAGAATCTAGTACACCCAACTCACTCAGTAAAACTAAAATATTAAGGTGTTCCAATTTACTATGCTCTCCCAGTTCGAGCATGTCTCCTAAAAAATAGATTTTTTTGCCTGGCAATGTATCAAAGGAACGAATAGAAGCTTCCATACTACTGGGATTTGCATTATAGGCGTCTAGGAATATTTTGGTATTGCCTATCTGTCTCCATTCACTTCTGTTGTTTTTAGGAGAATATTGCTGCATTGAAGCAATACAATCTTCGGATGTAATACCGAAATAATTTCCTATAGCTAAACCAAATAATAAATTGTACGCATTATAAGAACCTGCAAGTGCAAAATCCAAGACTTCCAAGGTACTTCCTGGATATTGAATGGTTAATTGCAAATTTGGCATCGCTTGATTTATATAAGCCAAGAATTCTCTTTCCGCAATAGAATTTATTGCCTGTGTAAACTTTTCGTTAACTATATTGATGGTTATTTTTTTGCTAATACGCTTGGACATAGAGTTTATCCAAGGGTCATCCCCGTTTATCACAGCTGTACCATTACATTCAAGAATTCTTAGAAATACTTCACTTTCTTCTTTTGCTACTGCTTCTAAATCACCAAAACCTTCCAAATGCTCTTTTCCGATGTTTGTTATTATACCAATTTCGGGATTTACTAAGGAACACAAAGTATGCATTTCACCGGGATGATTAGTCCCCATCTCAATAACTGCAAAACTATGATGGGGTCGTAAGCCAAGCAATGTAATAGGTACTCCAATATGATTGTTAAAGTTTCCCGCAGTAACATGCGTTTCCCCATGTCCAGATAAAACACAGGCAATAAGCTCCTTCGTAGTAGTTTTCCCGTTACTTCCTCCAATAATTATCTTTTTAGCTGGCATATTAGCAGCGTGTATTTTTGATAATTCTTGAAATGTAGTTAATGGATTAACTGTGAAATAATAACCCTCCTTATCTTTTAAATCTTCACGATTGGTTACAACAATCGAAGCACCATTTTTTTTTGCTTCTTCCGCAAACCGATTAGCATCGAATTTGTCGCCGATAAGGCAAAAGAAAATATCGCCTTGGGAAATATTTCTGCTATCGGTAGAGTATTTATAGCCGTAGTTCTGGAATAGTGTGTATAATTCTAAAATAGCACTCATTGATTTGTAAAATTACAATAAATCGATAATCTATTGGAAAAAATGCCAAACGAAATGGATTATATCAACTCCTACTAAAAATCTAATGATTATTTAGTATTTTCGGACTATTCAATCAATGAAATCGATATTATCCATAAAAATAAAGAGCTGTTTTATCGTTTTAATTATGGGTTTATTCTCCATGAATTGTTACTGTGCTGCCGCTCATTTGAACAGTGATACATCTAAAATACAATACCGAGTAAGCACGGCCGCTGTGCCTTTTTATATTGATAATTTTTTAATCGAGCAACCCTTTATTGGTGGTTTAAATGCCCCTCAATTTTGTCATTTAGATTTGAACTTGGATGGAAAGCTGGATGTAATAGTTTTTGATCGATACGATTCTAAGTTATTCCCTTATGTACGCATTAAGGACGATCAATTTCGCTATGTACCTGAATATGAATCAGAATTACCCAAAGGCAATTATTATTATAAAACGGCTGATCTAAATTCAGATGGTAAACTTGATATTTTTACTGCCACTAAAACAGGGGGATTGAAAATACATAAACAATTAGCACCCTCACCTAATGGTAGATTGAAATTTACGGATTTAGGCGATCTATTCTATCGTAACCAATATAATGATACTGATAATCTACCTTTATACAATTTAATTAGTTTTCCAATCTTGGATTTGCCAGAAATTAAAGACATGGATGGAGATGGAGATTTAGATTTACTTACGTACGATGCAGGAAATTTCACCTATCGTCAATTCCGGGATGTTCGAAAGGAAATGGGTTGGTCTACGGATACGTTTGAATTTCAGATTATGGATGTTTGTTTTGGTTATTTTAATGAAGGCGTTAATAATTCCATTCTTTTGGGTGAATGCCCACCATTTACTCTTAAACTTAAGCCTAGACATGCCAATGGTAGCGCTTGTTTTACTTACGATGAAGATTCGGATGGTGATGTTGAATTGGTAATTTCAAATATTGGGTTTTCCAATTTTACAAAACTTAAAAATGGTCGTAAAGAAAATAAATCGGCATTCGATACTATGGTGACGTATGATACCATGTTTCCTGCCAACACAAAACTTGCCAATGAATTTATTTTTCCAGCAGGATTTACAATTGATGCCAGTGGTGATGGCTTACCTGATTTAATTGTTGCTCCCAATGGTGTACCTGATGGTAAAGAAACACAGCAAGTTTGGTATTATAAAAATAAAGGAACCTTAGGTAAAACAGAATTCGAATTTCAGCGAACTAACTTCTTGATAGATAAAACTTTAGATTTTGGAGGTAAGTCGGCACCGGTATTTGTCGATGTTGATGCAGATGGCGACAAAGATTTACTGATTGCCAATAATGGCGATTATTCAAAGACGAAGGGTTTAAGAGATAAACTTACATTATTTGTAAATAATGGTTCTGCGGATTCTGCCGTGTTTGTTTTAAATAACAACGACTATTTGAAAATATCTGAAAATAATGACACATTATTTCATCATTCAATCCCGGCAGTAGGTGATTTAGACAATGATGGTGACTTGGATTTATTAATTGGTGTTCGGTCGGGTAGGGTGGTTTACTATGAGAATATTGCTGGCAGTAACAAACCCGTTAATTGGATATTTAAATCAGTCAATATTATTCCTAAATCTGGGATTTTAGGAGAAAGTGGTGCAGCCCCATGTATTTATGATTTCAATAATGATGGAAAAAATGATTTGTTGATTGGATATTATAATGGGAAGGTAGTTGCCTACAAGAATGAAGGCAATAATACATTTGTTAGATTTCATAGCAGTGCCTATGGGGTAAAAGCAAACGAATATCGTTATGATATCAATCCTGTTGGCTTTATTAGTTTTGGAAATGCTGTTCCACGGATTGCGGATCTTAATAATGACGGACAAATAGAATTAATTGTTGGTACTGCGCATGGGACACCTTTACTCTATAGAATTCAAGGACACTCAATTACCGATTCGTTAGTTGGTGATACACAGTGGTTTAAATCATATACATCCATGGGAGATTCTATAACTGGTAGATTGGGATACTTATTAACTCCTGATTTAACAGATCTAAATGGGGATTCTATTCCTGAATTTATTGCTGGATTAGGAAGAGGTGGTTTGGTTTGGGCGAATTCACTTAAATCTCTTAAGCCAGCACTGAACAATACAGAGACATTTAATGAAGTTTCGTTATTACGAGTATTTCCAAATCCAGCAGCTACGAATGTATTTGTTGAAATACCAACTTTTTCATCAATGAATAGAATAGAAATCAGTGATATTCATGGTAAAAAAGTTTTATCCTCAGTAATTAATAATGGAGAGTCAGGTATCGGATTTACTATTTCTCATTTACCAACAGGAGTTTATTCAGTTTCTGCATTTAATAAATCTCAAATGCTTGCTAATTGTAAACTAATAATTGTACGGTAAAAAGTTATAATCGATTCATTTTTCTAGAAGTTGATGGTTTCCAAGCCACCGTTCTGAATCTTTATTCCATTTGTGCAGAATTCATACTCATCGGTTCTATTGGAAGCAACAATTATTAATCGATTTGCTGTGAATTTAGAAACTAATTCTTGATATAAGAGAATTCCTTTATCATCTAGATTTGATAAAGGCTCATCTAAAAATAATACGGATGACCGCGTAAAAAATCCTGTTACAAGTTTTACACGCTGTTTCATCCCGCTTGAAAATGTACCCAATGATTTAGTCAATGTATTATTTGGGAAACTACACATTTCCAATAACATTGATAGATTAAAATTATTTGAAAATCCCCGTAATGAGCTGTGAAAATTAAACCATTCTGTTAAGCTTAACTCCTCAGGTAATTCTAAACCAGGTGATATTAAAATCGACTGGGAAATAATTTCAGCTATGGATAATTTCTTATTGTTATTATCTAACCAAGTTATACTACCTTCTGTTGGCGAAATTTGCCCCAATAGCATCAATCCAAAAGTACTTTTACCACTTCCATTTGACCCTAATAATGCTATCGTAGTTGAATTATCCTTTTCTGGAATTTCAAAAGTATAATTGATATTTCTATATAACCATTGTCTGTGAAAGCTTTTTCCGCAGTTTTCAACGATTATTTTCATAATTACTTGCTAGCATATCCCTTCATAATACCTCTATCGGATTCTTTGATAAAGGAGAGAATTTCATCCCTCTCAGTAGTTGGAATAAATTCAGTTTCAATAATTTTTAACGATTTTGTTGCATTAAATCCTTTTACGAATAATACACGATAAATGTCTTGAATTTCAGCTATTTTATCCGTTGTAAATCCTCTTCTACGTAATCCAACAGAATTTACACCTTCGTAACTTAATGGTTCTCTCGCAGCTTTTGTAAAGGGTGGAACATCTTTTCTAACCAATGAACCACCGCCTACCATAGCGTGTTTTCCTATTTTTACAAACTGGTGAACCAATGCAGACCCGCCAAGAATAGCAGATTCCCCAATGTGCACATGTCCGGCTACCTGAACGCTGTTCGCTAATATGCAATTATCTTCAACGATACAATCATGGGCTAGGTGCACATAGGCCATTAATAATACATTACTACCAACTTTTGTGTAACCCAATGCTTTGGTTCCTTTATTGATAGTTACAAATTCTCTGATTGTAGTATTATCGCCAATTATTGTTTGTGTCTCTTCGCCATCAAATTTCAAATCCTGTGGAATCGCTCCAATGGAGGCGCCAGGAAAAATTCTACAACGTTTCCCGATTCTACTACCTTTAAAAATTACGGCACCGGACATAACGTGCGTCCCTTCGCCAATTTCTACATCGGCGTGAATTGTAACAAACGGATCAATAACTACGTTGTCGGCAATTTTTGCCGTTGGGTGGACGTAAGCCAAGGGTTGAATCATGATTGGAACGGTTTGAATTATGCAAGTTTAACGATTTGTGCCATCATTTCTGCCTCACAAACTAATTTTTCACCAACCCAAGCTCGGCCGCGCATAACACATAAGCCTCTTCGAACAGGTTCAATTAACTCGAGTTTCATTATTAAAGTATCCCCCGGAACTACCTTATCCTTGAATTTAGCATTTTCAATTTTCAAAAAGTAGGTACCATAATTTTCTGGATCATCAACGGTGCTTAAAATTAAAATTCCACCTGCTTGTGCCATCGCTTCCAATTGTAATACTCCCGGCATTATAGGATCGCCTGGAAAATGTCCATTGAAAAAGGGTTGATCATAGGTTATGTTTTTTACCCCAACAATGGATTTATCATCCTTATTTAATATTTTATCAACCAATAAAAATGGGTGAGCATGGGGTAACATCTTAATGATGTCTTTAGTGGTGTATAATGGTTTTTCATTAGGATTGTAATTTGGCACACCTTCTTGTTTTCTGCGTATCTCTTTTTTCATCACTTGCTTAATCTTCTTAGCAAATGCTACATTACTTGCGTGTCCTGGTCTCGCAGCCATGATCTGACCCTTTATCGGCATTCCACACAAGGCTAAATCTCCTATCATGTCCAATAATTTATGTCGAGCAGGTTCGTTTTGATAACGGAGTTCCAATGTATTCAAAATCCCACTATTTGTAACCTCTACTTTAGGCTTATTAAAGACTTGTGCTAATCGATCTAATTCTGTTTGTTTTACCTCTCTATCTACTACAACTATAGCGTTATTTAAATCACCACCTTTGATAAGATTGTTATTTAATAAATATTCCAATTCGTGAAGGAAACAAAATGTCCTGCAAGGAGCAATTTCTGATTTGAAATCTAACAAATTTGTTAATCCAGCATGTTGACTACCTAAAACGGGTGAATTATAATCAACCATTACGGTAATTCTGTACTCATTCACCGGCATTGCAATAATCTCTACATTATTCTCTTCATTGGTGTAATGAATATTGTAAGGGATTTCGAAATATTCTCGATCGGCATCTAATTCAACAATTCCACAAGATTCAATTGCATGCACAAAAGGTAAAGAACTTCCATCCATTATTGGCATTTCAGGACCATCAATTTCAATAAGGGCATTATCCACTTCCATGCCAACCAAAGCTGCCAAAACGTGTTCAACGGTAGAAACACTAGCCCCATTTTTTTCTAAGGTTGTACCCCTGGAAGTATCGGTAACCAAATCGCAATCGGCTTCGATTATAGGTTCTTCTGGTAAATCAGTTCTTTTAAATTTATAACCATGATTTTCAGCAGCTGGTTTTATCCGCAATATCACATTCGCTCCTGTATGTAAACCAACCCCCGATAATTCTATTGTTGATTGTAATGTTGTTTGTTTTGGATTAATATTGTTCATTTCTGCGATATCTTTATTTCTTATGGTCTTCTTTAATTTGTTCTAATTCAATTTGGATCTTTTTTATCTCGTTTAATAGTTGAGGAATTCTCCTGCTACCCGCAATACCCTTTAAAAATTCACGTACATCCGTGGCCGGAGTTCCTGTGAGCTTCTGGTGAGATTCCGTAATATTTCCCGTAATTCCAGCTTGTCCACCTGCCGAAGTATAAGGTGCAATGATCAAATGCCCACCAATACCAACCTGCCCACCGAACTGAGAATGTCCTCCAATCTTAGTGGATCCCGCAATCCCTGTTTGAGATGCAATAACAGTATGTTCACCCACTTCCACATTATGGGCAATTTGAACTAAGTTATCTAATTTTGTTCCTCTTTTTATCGTAGTATTTCCTAAAGTTGCTCGATCAATACAACAATTAGCACCAATTTCTACATCATCCTCAATGATAACATTTCCAATTTGTGGAATCTTTAAATATTTACCTTCTACAGGGGCAAAACCAAAGCCATCACTGCCAATTACAGTTCCAGCATGAATAATAACGCTAGATCCGATTTTTGAGCCAGCATAAACAGTTACATTCGGATAAAGTATACAGTTTTCCCCAATCTCAACGCCTTTACCAATATAACAACCCGGATAAATCTTACATCCGTTGCCAATTTTTGAATTCGCATCTATGTAGGAATTTTTGCCTATATATTCCGCACAGCAGTCAGCAGTAGGATGTATAAAACTACCTTCTTCTATTCCTGAATTGTGAATATTTGGATTGAAATATTTGGTTAATATCAAACAAAAAGCAAAATAGGGATTTGGATGATATAATAATTCTGACTGAATTGGCTCCCTTAATGTAAATTCAAGAGGTACAATAATTACACCACATTGTGTTGAATAAATTTGTGATTCGTATTTTGGATTCGATAAAAATCCCAAGGATGTAATATCACCATCGGTTAACGTTGATGCCTTCGTTATAATATAATCCAATTGATTCCCAGTATACTTTGCGCCGGTATCGTTTTGGATTTGTTGTAGGGTTATCGACATTTTACCTGCAAAATAAATTGTTTTACAGCCAATAGTGGCATTTTATTGCCGGATTTTATGTGGATATGGTAATTTTTGTTTGATGGGTGCCAAAAATTCAATTTTTCTCTCTATTTTGCCTCGAAAATCTATTAATACCCTTAGTTAAATGAGTATTGCAAATGAAATGAAAAATTCAGACCAAGTTCAACAGTCTGGACACCCCAAAGGCCTCTATGTATTGTTTGTTACAGAAATGTGGGAGCGTTTTAGCTATTATGGAATGCGCGCCTTGTTCTCCTTGTTTATGCTTAAAGCGCTTTTGTTCGATAAAGCCCTAAGCGCAGAAGTGTACGGTAGCTATACTGGATTGGTATATTTAACGCCATTAATTGGTGGTTATATGGCCGATAGATATTGGGGTAATAGAAAATCCATCATTGTTGGTGGAGTTTTAATGGCTATCGGACAGTTTTTAATGTTTTTAGCCGGTACTTATTATCAAGAAAATACATTAGCAGTGACTCTTATGTTGGCTGGCCTATTGTTTCTTATTGTGGGTAATGGATTTTTTAAACCTAATATCAGTACCATGGTTGGTCAGCTTTATCCGGAAGGGGATAAACGTGTAGATTCAGCCTTTACCATTTTTTACATGGGCATTAACTTAGGAGCATTTATTGCACCTATTGTTTGTGGTTATTTGGGCGAAACCAAAGATCCGGGCGATTTTCGTTGGGGTTTTATGGCCGCTTGTGTTGGGATGATTATTTCTCTGATTTTATTTATTTCTCTTAAAAACAAATACATTGTTACGCCAGAAGGAAAACAAATTGGGGAAAAACCTAATCAGATTAGAGAAGCCAATGGCGATGCTGCGGATCAACCTGTTAGAATGTCTGCGGTTTTTACTTGGATTGGAGTTTTTGTTGCAGCCATGCTTGGCTTTAAATATGGAGCCGATTTTGATTGGATTGGGTCTATCATATTTGCTTTAACCATTGCAGCACCTGGATACATTATTACCGATCCAGCTTTAACAAAAGTTGAGAAGGAAAGAATTTGGGTTGTTTATATCGCCGCATTCTTCGTAATCTTCTTTTGGGCAGCATTTGAACAAGCCGGGGCCTCTTTAACTTATTTTGCCGAAGAACAAACCGATAGAAGTTTCTTTGGAAAAGAAATACCAGCATCTGCTTTCCAAAGTATAAATGCCGTTGCCATAGTGATTTTTGCACCATTATTTGTTTGGATATGGGGATTGCTTGGAAAACGAAATATGGAACCCGCATCTCCGTTTAAACAAGCGTTAGGATTGTTCTTATTGGCTATCGGCTATTTGGTAATTGCCTTTGGTGTAAAAGGTATTGATCCGTCTACTAAAGTTAATATGGGTTGGTTAGTGGGTCTTTACACCATACACACTTTTGGGGAATTATGTTTATCACCCATTGGTCTGTCTATGGTTAATAAGCTTTCACCTGCAAGATTAGCCTCTTTATTGATGGGTGTGTGGTTTTTATCCACCGCTTCAGCCAATAAATTTGCAGGAATCTTGTCTGGACTTTATCCGGAAGAAGTTAAATTAGAAAAAACCTATACAGAATTCACCAGTCAGTCTGTGTTTGATTCTTTAGCTACTTGCGCTGAATTGGATAGTAATGTATTTAAGGCCGATCCGAAGAGCTTTATTGTAATTAAAACGGCTAAATTAAACGTTACTAAATCTAAAATTGGTGGCGAAAAACCGAAAGATTCAGTACTGAGTATTGCCTTTGAAAAGGAAAATTTAGAGCAAGTACTTCAAACAGATAATCAATCCAATGCCACGGTTCAAGAGATTTCAATCGATAAACGTGAAGCAATTTCGGTATTTCATTTGAAGGTTATTAAGTCAAATAATAAGTATTTGGATAGAGCATTATTGATTGATAATGGTCAAAAACTATTAACCCATGATTCCATCGATGTTGTTGAGAATAAAATTGCAAAGAAAGTTGAACGTATGCAGGTTTGGAATTTGCACCCAGAAAAGCCAATCTTTATGGGTATGCCAATCAATACCTTGTATGATTTCTTCATGATTTTTGTATTTATGGCGGGTGCTGCTTCGGTGTTCTTATTCTTCTTAAGTAAAAAGTTATTGAAATTGATGAACGGTGTACGTTGATATACAATTCTAAATTAAGTAATTTAGAAGTTTGAAACTAATCTCTATCTAACGTGCAACCCAATAGATAGTTATACAATGCCCTTAAAGAATTTCTTTAAGGGCATTTACATTATAAAACACGAAGTGCGTCTGCTACCACAAACGTGCTGCCTCCTATATATAAAGCATCTTCGTTGGTTAAATTTGTTTTTGCAGCATCAATTGCCTCAGCAACGCTTTGGAAATAATTTCCAATAAGTCCATGATTTTCTGACTCTAAGGCTAATTCTTTTGCATCCAGACCTCGCATTACGGAAGGTTTACAAAAATAATATTTAGCAGATTTTGGAAGTAATCCTAAAATTTTACCTCGATCTTTATCACTAACCATACCCCAAACAATGTGAATTTTCCCATTAAATTCCATCGTTTGTAACTGCTGCATGGTCTGTTGAACACCTGGAAAATTATGAGCTGTATCTGCAACAATAAACGGGTTATTAGAGAATACTTCCCATCTACCTCGAAGACCACTATTGGCAGCAATATTGCGCAACCCCAAAAGGGTTTTTTCTGATTTCAAGGAGAATACAGCATTGATTTGTTGCGTTGCATTATAAATAGTTTTTAGGTTTTCACGCTGATAAATTCCCTGTAAAGCAAATTGTTCTGTCCAATTTACAGGTACATCAACTTCGTCACTATCTATTACCAACGCGTTTCTTTCCATCGCTTGTCGTTGTAATTCTGCGTGAGCTTCGTTATCCATGGGCCCTAGAATAATAGGAGTATTTTCCTTGATAATACCACCTTTTTCAAAGGCGATTTTAGTAAGCGTGTCGCCCAACAAATCCATATGATCCCAAGAAACATTAGTAATTACCGAAAAAAGAGGTGAAATCACATTTGTACTATCTAATCTTCCGCCTAAGCCAACTTCAATAACTCCAATATCTATATTTTTAAATCTAAAATAATCAAAAGCCATAGCTACGCTTAACTCAAAAAATGAAGGTTGAATTTCATCAAGTATTGGTAATATTCGCTGTGTAAAATCTGTAACAAATTCTTGGTCAATTAGTTGTCCGTCAACTTGAATTCGCTCTCGAAAATCAATTAAATGAGGGCTTGTATATAAGCCTGTTGAATAGCCATTCTCAATTAAAATTGAAGCGAGGGTAGAGGAAACAGATCCTTTACCGTTCGTTCCGCCTACATGAATCCACTGTTTCCCTAAATGTGGATTTCCTAAAAATCCCAATAATCTAATGGTATTGGTAAGATCTTTTTTATAAGCCACTTTACCCAAATTCTGAAACATAGGTAGTCTGCTATAAAGAAAGTCTAATGTTTCTTTATAATTCATAATCGTAATGAAAAATTAAAATTCCCGTTTAATTGTAATCCGAATTTCCCCGGAACTGGGATACTTGGCCCCATCCAATGATTTGGCAACCAACTTTGTATGTTCAGGTTTGAAGTAATACCGTAAAACTTCCATGGCATTGCCATCGGAACCTGTGTAATTGTAATCACCACCTAGACTTAAACGCATTGTAACTGGACAATTTTCGCAGGTTTTAATAATCCTCGCGACGATAGTTCCATAACCTTCAGCGATTGGGATACTTCTTAAATCGGATTGTATTTCATGACCGCTTAATGAACCCTGATGGATTCCTGAACCTTTACCTTTTCCAGTACCTGTACCAGTGCCACCGAAAGAACCGCCGCCGTTTCCACCTCCTGAACCACTACCTGTTCCAATGGGATTAGTTCCACTTCCTGTCTTAGTCCCCGTAGGATCACCCTCTCCGCCTTTTCCATTTCGTTTTCCTATTTTTGTAAAATCAACCTTGAATCTAGGATTTTCTTGAGCAGGTCTACTAGAGGTTGGCGGGTCTATAGGGGGTAATTCTGTGGCATCTGTCTGCGCATCATTGGTAATAATTTGCCCTGGACCACCTGCGGGTGTGCTGCTAGGGCCCATGGAGGGTTCTCCACCTAGTTTGGGTGCAGTTTCTTGACTTCCGCCCCCAGATCCGCCACTATTAGGACTTACTTCAGCCGGTTGAACCATGCCAAAATCTAACTCTAATGGAGCTTTTTTATTGATTAACGGTGGATCAGGTAAATTTATTCGAACGAAAAATAACAAAAGCATTAACAACGACATTACGGCCACACTTATTGCACCCGATATCGTACGTTGGCTAGTGTTAGTTGTTAATGATTTTTCAAGAATGACATGACTCATAACCAGCAATTACCAGTTAAACGTTAATTCTTCCACGGATATTGTACCTGTAGGCATTTCGCTAATATTTTCAACGAAAAGGGATGCCATTTTTTCGGAATTAAATCTCCCCAATACTACTTTGGTTAAACTAGAATTCTTTGCCGAAAGCAAGCAAACGTCGTAACCCAACTTCTGCCAACGTAATCCTTCGGCTAAAGCTAATTTCTCGGTGATATAGGCACCGCCAGTTACGAAATATTTACCATTTCTCTTGTGCAGCTCCATTTCCATCGAATCAATCCCAGATGTGCCAAAAGAGTACTTTAAGGTATGAGCTTTATAGGTGGGTTTATCTTCTTTAACAAATACTATTTCTTCTTCTTCAACATCCGTATTTAATCCAACAATCATGGATGCTTGCTCTGCAGATTTTTCTTTTCTTGCTTCCAATAATTGGGAGAAGGTAAAGTATAGACTCACAGATATACTAATTATAGCAATGGCCGCAGCTATTTGCCATAATATCGATGGCTTTGCGATTTCCTCTTCAGTTGATGGTGAATGTTGTTGATTTATAGCCTCTTTGTCATCGTTAATTGTGACTCCAATAATTTCATCGATTCTAAATTCATCGTTATCCAATAGATTTTCGACTACTTCGGAGGTGTTTGCATTGATTTCCGATGTATTTGACGAAGATGAACTTATTGTGCTAAGAGAAGAAACAGAGTCCAATCTATTTGAAGATTCACTACTTATTTGAGCAATAGTAGTATGTAAGTCTTCATCACCATTTACTACTCTTTGGGAAGAAAAATTTAAATCATCTTCATTTGAGGGTTTAATCTCCGAGGCAGAGGATTCTGTAAATAAATCCCATTTCCATTGAAATACAGGTAATCCAAAACTATAGGGATCGATACTGAAATTTGGAGAACTAACAAAAAATACGCCTCCGCTAGTATTGGTATGAAAATTACCCAACGGTAACAAGGAGTAACTCTTTTTTAAAGAAAGTTCATTGTTGATATGTTTTACCCAATCCCATATAATTTGTTGGCATGTTTTAAACGATTCCCCTGTAATCGAACGCAAGGCATCGGCAACCAATCCATCATCCGATTTTATTTCATTGTTGAAATAAACTATCGCGGTAGACGCTTTCAATTCCCCAGAAAATGAATTAAATAAACCTGGGTTTCTGCGAACTATAAATCCTCCAAAATCTGCAATAACAGCACATTCGTGATCCGTGACCACCTTTAAAATTGCGTCAATTACAGATTTTTCGTATAACATGTACATACAAAAATACAATTTTTTTTAAAACAAAGCGATGGATAAACCACCCATTACTGTTAATCCGTAATTTTTATATCCATACCATTGCTGATATTGGCCCGATAATATATTGCTGGCTTGTATCCATATTCTTCCTTTGCCCAGAACTCTATAGTCTGCACGACCAAATAAATCAAAATATCCGGGTACTTTTACAGTTTTAAAAGAACTGCCATCCGAAATTCTATTGAATCGATTGCCTACACCATCAAATCCAGCAGTTAACTCTATACTATTACCAAGAGAATACGTTAATCTACTTGAATAAGAAAAAGAAGGAAGATGCCATGCTTGAGATTGAGAAGTAGGGGAGTAATCGGCTAAACGAATTCTTGCTTGAATCTTTAGTTTATCGCCCATTGAATATTGTATGTTCGTTTTTACATACGTGGAGTTTACATCATCATAAATAATTTTTAAACTATTTAAACTATCACCATTGCTCACCACAAGTGGCATATCTGAAACACTATTAAATCCAAAGTCTAAATTAAAATAAACTTGCTCATTTAATTTACCTTGTATTCCGCCATACACATTAATTTGTTCAAAACTGTTTCGTATTTCGATGCTATCATGGGTAAATGGTACCATTTGTTGAAAGTGTCTAAATGTATTCTTTTGCAATCCGCCATCGATTACCCCATAAAGCTTCATTTTTAGTCCATTTAAATCTTTCGAAACATTCAAATAAGGTGCTACATAAAACTTAGAGTCCTTTATTGTATCCAATTGGCTAGTCCAATAGGTAGAGTTAGCACTTACGATTACTTTTAATCCAGTAGCTTTATGGCCAAAGGATAATGTTGGTCGAATATCCGTGAAAATTTGATTGTATTCTGCTGTAGAATCGATAGCTCTTATTCCAACGCGCTGATTTTGTGATAAATAGGTGCCTCCTACAAATAATCCTAATTCCGCTTCCTTGAAGCGCTTCCTAAGGTTACCCGTGGCTGTAACATCCATTTCTCGTTGCATGAAATTATTCTGAAAGCCATTATACACTAAATCGGCTGCAAAACTTGGCGATTTTCCTTGGCTTAGATAATTGTATCCAATGCCTAAACCATAATTCTGTGCAATTTTACCCAAGGTTAGGATATCTCCGTTGAAGGCAGAATCCTTTGCAAAATAATTATTTTGAAATCGATTGTAGAAGATTCTTGTGTCTAAGGATGAATTTCTGAAGTACTTGGCACCTTGGGCAAGGATACGAGATGTGGAAAACTCGCGTATCGAATTTGCAGGGTTAGCGTTCAAATGTTGAACCGATAAATTGTAGCTGTAATCCGATGCAGCTTTATTGGCAAGGTACAATTCACCCAACAAATGTCCGTAGTTCCCGCCTCCTAAACGGATGTAGTTTGATTGATACACCGTATCAGAATTACGATCTCTTAATCGCTCTGGTTGCACGGGTCTAGCAATTTTTGAAGTAATCCAATGGTATTCTGGGGTTTCAATCTTGTAATTGATTTTAGGATTCTCAGATTTTGGAACAATCGGGTCAATAAGTAATTTGGAAGAGGGTATGAGCTTTGGTTCGAATTGAGTAAACACGCTGCGTGACGAATTATCAATTCCTTTCCCGTTTTTTGGCTGAATAGGATTGCTATTGGTGGTTTGTGCAACCATAGATTGCGACGATATCGCACAAAGGGTGATTACTAAAAATACCTTTTTCATGTATCTTCAAATATCTGTTCAATTAAATAGGGGATATCCTCATAAATTTGTGGTGTCTAATATTGTTAACGCGAATTATTAACCAATACTATAATTGTTGTTTAGCATGGTGAAAAGCATGAATTTTTCAATAAATAGTTTGAATAATTAAATACTACCCTTATCTTTGCAGCCCAATTTACGGATATGTACGCCATAGTTGAAATAGCCGGAAGGCAATACAGAGTTACCGAAAACAACCACTTGGTGGTGAATCGTTTGAATGCTGCTGAAGGTTCCAAAGTGGAATTTGATAAGGTTTTGCTTATCGGTGGAGATAAAGTTAAAGTTGGAACACCAACCGTTTCTGGAGCCAAAGTTACTGCTACCGTTAAGGAGCATGGCAAAGGAGATAAAGTATTGGTTTTCAAGAAGAAAAGAAGAAAAGGATATGCGGTTAAAAATGGTTTTCGCCATTATTTAACGGTATTGAAAATCGAAAGTATCACAGCATAATATTTAATACACATATACAATGGCACATAAAAAAGGTGCGGGTAGTACCAAAAACGGAAGAGAATCACATAGCAAACGCTTAGGTGTTAAAATTTTCGGAGGTCAAGTTGTTAAGGCTGGTGGCATAATCGTTCGCCAGCGTGGAACTAAGCATCACCCCGAAACTAATGTTGGCATCGGTAAAGATCATACATTGTTTGCTTTAACCCCTGGTACAGTACAATTCCGCAAAGGAAAAGACGGCAGAAGTTTCGTTTCTGTTGTAGGTCAGGCGTAATTTAAAAATAATTTTATTGAAAAGGGAAAGTCTTTTAGGCTTTCCCTTTTATTTTTGTACCTACATGCAATCAACAAAATCTCCTGCCGACTCATTAACAATAATGAATGAAATCGTACTACCCAACGATACCAATACGTTAGGCAATTTAATGGGAGGGAAAATGTTGCATTGGATGGATATTTGTTCAGCCATTGCAGCTCAGAAACACTCAAATCAAATCGTAGTCACTGCTTCTGTAGATTCTGTGTCATTTAAAGAGAGTATTCGTTTAGGGGATGTTGTGACTCTTACTGCCTATGTAACGCGTTCGTTCAATTCAAGTATGGAAGTCTTCATTGAAGTATATGCTAGAAGCGTACCCGGTGGCGATGTAGTTAAAAGTAATGAGGCATATTATACATTTGTAGCTTTGGATAGCAGAAATAAACCAACAAAAGTACCTGAAGTTACACCTCAGTCTGATACAGAATTACAAAAATACGATGGTGCGTTACGAAGACGTCAAGTTCGATTAATATTGGCGGGTAAAATGAAGCCCGAAGATGCACATGAGTTGAAAAACTTATTTTATTAGACCAATTTCCTTTAAGCGTTGCGTTAAAAATTCATCGGCCGAACAATCATCATACTTCTTTGGATTACTCTCAGAAACACAACTAGGCAAACAATCCAATCGGGTTTCTGGACGTGGATGGAGAAAAAACGGAATACTAAATCTAGGTTCGCTCCACCTTTCTTTTGGAGGATTTACTACTCGATGGGTTGTACTCCTTAATACATCATTAGTTAGTCGTTGTAACATATCTCCAACATTTACTACAATGTGGTCTTCAACTTCAGTAACAGCTATGTAGTTCCCTTGTTTATTTAATACTTCCAAGCCATCTGCACTAGCCCCTACCAAAAGAGTAATCAAGTTAATATCTTCATGCTCACCGGCTCTTATTGCATCTTTTGGATCTTCCGTAATCGGAGGGTAATGGATAGCTCTTAAAATACTATTTCCCATTATTACTTTGGAATCGAAATAACGTTCTTCAAGGCCTAAATATAAACTTAGTGCTTGTAACAAGGTAATTCCAGCGTTTTCTAGAGCTTTATAGGCTAATTTCCCATGTAAGTTAAACAGTGGTAGTTCTTCTACCATTTTGTTTTTTGGATATACAGGGGTGTTTGTTGGGTCTACTGAATCTTCTGTAAATTGACCAAAGTGCCAAAATTCTTTTAAATCTCCTGTATTCCGGTTCTTTGCATGCTCTTTGCCGTATCCTGTATAGCCCCGTTGACCGCCACCTTGGTCATCATTGTATTTGCTTTTTAATGAAACTGAAGAATTGAAAAATATTGAAACCTGTTCGTATAAATTCTGTAGTAAAACTTTATCTATTCCATGATTACGAATAGCAACAAAACCAATTTCTTCGTAAGCATTACCCAAGGCACTAACAAATGCCTGTTTTTTTTCATTGCCTCCTATAGTAAAATCATTAAGATCTAATTTGGGTATAAAATCCATACCTCAAAATTAAGAAATTCAAGGTGAAATACCTTAACGCAAAGCGTCGAAAGAAAGTTATAACGTGTGTTCCAGTTGAGATCTACTCTCCTCAAGGATAATTGACAGTGTTGTATTGCTTGGCGAACACATTAACGATGAGGATTCGCTAGAAATAGTTGCTAATTCATTAAGGAAATACTGCCAATCCGTGTTTTCTGGTAAATGCTCTCGAATGATTGAAGTGGTTACCTCATCAGCTTCTTGGTAGTAAAATAACAATAAATCGGTTTCGGTAATGGGTGTAATCATAAGCATTCGGGCGTTTGATTTGAATTAAAAACGCCATAAGCCCGAGATTATTTTACACGAACGGTATTTTTTTGCATTTTTTTTCTAAGATTCAAAATAGCGTAATGCATTCTTCCGATGCATGTGTTAATATTTGTATTAGTAAGTACCGCTATTTCCTTGAAACTAAGCTCAGCGTAATTTCTTAAAATTAGAACTTCTCTTTGCTCTTCGGGTAGTTCGCGTATCCAATGTTTTAAAGCGCTAATCTCATCTTGATTAATTTGCTCATCCTCTCTGCTTTGTACAGAAATACCTAAACAATCAAAAACATCACGACCTTCTGAATCAACAACTACTGGCATTCTTTTTCTCGAACGGATAGTATCGATACTAAGATTACGTGCAATACGCATTGCCCATGGAAGAAACTTGTCCTCGTGATTATATTTACCGGCCTGGATATTATTAATAATTTTGATAAACGTCTCTTGGAAAATATCTTCAGCTAAATATCTATCGTTCACCAACAAATAAATACTTGTGAAAATACGATTACGATGACGGTTGAGAAGTGTCTCAAACGCTGCTTGGTTTCCTTGCATGTAGCGTTGAATCAAAACGCCGTCTGCGATTATAGGTGCATTCATACTACCTCCTTGCGGTTGTTAATTAATGGTTAAATAAGCAAGTTTTTCAGGTAGGAGTTTGGCTTATAGGCGTTTGTTTGATTTGTTTACAATCGCAATGAAAATAATAAAATTTACAAAAGCAAATTTTTAATCAAAAAAAATCAATTATTAACGATTTTTAATGCCATTTACATAATCTACACCAGAAATTCTTGGTTTGCCTGCTAATTGCATGGAAGTAATTTCTAAAAGACCATCCCCACACTTGAGGTACACATTTTTACCTATAATCTGAATATCATTCTGATTTATAGGTAAAATTTCCGTAAATACTGTGGAGTATATTTTAATTATACTATCATCTATTTCTAACCACGCACCTGGATGTGGCGATAATCCGCGAATCTTATTGAAATTCTCTTTACAGAGTTTTGTTAAATCCAATTTGCAAAATTCCTTGGTTATTTTCGGAGCAAAGGTTGGATCCCCTGCTGAAGATTGAGGTTGAAGATGGTAATTGTTGGTCGAAATTTCCCTAATAGCTTTCACAATTAGCTTACTTCCTGATATCTTCATTTTATTATACAATGAACCGAAATCTTCATGATCATCAATCGCTATTTCTTCGGTTTTTAGAATATCGCCGGTATCTATTTCATGCCTTAAAAAGAAAACCGTAAGTCCGGTTATTTTTTCTCCCTGAATAATTGCATGCTGAATAGGAGCCGCTCCGCGATATTTTGGTAATAATGAACCATGTAAATTAATCGTTCCAAGTTTTGGTGCATTCCATATACTTTCGGGTAACATTCTAAATGCAATTACTACTCCAAGATCAGCCTCCAATTGTTGTATTGAATCCAGAAATTCTACCGATTTTAAATTGGTTGGTTGAAAAATGGGAAGACCTAAACTAATAGCCAACTGTTTAACAGCGCTTGCTTGCAATTTCATTCCTCTTCCAGATGCCTTGTCCGGTGCAGTGATTACTCCTACAATATTGAAATTTGCATCGAACATTGCTTGTAATGATTCTGCAGCAAAATCTGGTGTGCCATAGAATAATAATCGAAGATTTGAATGACTCATCGCACAAAATTACAATTACCAACTAACTTAAACGTTTAATTCATAGCTAAAACGCAGTAACTCAATAAAAAAATACGATTTTTGAAAAAGAATGCTTTGCACTAAACAACCAACATGCATTAAATTAAGTCAATATAATATGTTGACAAGATTAGTGTGTGCATGGGTTTGTTTCTTTTCAACATTTACTCTTTTGGGCAATTCGGTAACTGACCCAACAACTTCTGCTGTTATTATACCAAATAAAGGGCAGTGGGATTCTCAAGTTATCGCCAAAATCCCTCTAAATAATGGTGATTTTTGGATTACCTATAAAGGTTTTAAATGGATGGAATGGAATTCCAATCAACTGGAAGAATTACATCATGATAGATTTGGAAAACATAGTGTATCTGCCGCGGTTACTTTTTTTAATTTTAATCAAGCCAATCAATCGTTTAACTTTTCTTTTGAAGGCGATTCAACCTCCGAAGTTTATAATTTTTTTAAAGGTAATGATCCCAATAAATGGAAATCAAACATAAAAAAATACAGTAAGTTGGTGTGCAAAAACATTTGGACTGGTGTAAAATTGGAAATTTATACCACATCAAATGGAATAAAATATAATTGGATTGGTACTACTGAAAGTTGTAAAAATATTTCTTACACTATTATCGGTAGCGAATTAATGGCTAATCGAGACAATGAATTAAACTTTCTAAATGCAATTGGTTCTTGGAAAGAAATCTTGCCGATTTCTTGGAAAATGCAAAATCAAGAATTAAAAAGAATAGGTATTAATTACAATGTTAAGAAACATTTATCATCTTCAATACCTACAAATAGGATCGAAGTAACCTATGACTTTCCTTTAGATATTAATAATTCGGACAGTTTGATTATTGATCCAATATTGGTATTTAGTACCTATAGCGGGTCTAGGGCAGATAATTTTGGTTGTACTGGTACTTATGATAACTGGGGTAATGGATTCGCTGGAGGCACGGTCTTTGATTTTGGATTGCCAGTTACACCCGGTGCTATTCAAATCAACTTCGGTGGTGGTGAAGATGAGGATTTAGGCTATGGTGGGGATAGAGATGCTGCAATACTAAAGTTTAGTTCTGCGGGTAATCAATTGTTGTTTTGTACTTATTTGGGTGGTGAAGGAAATGAGCAGCCGCATTCAATGGTAGCCGATAGTTTAGGTAACTTGTATGTTATGGGATCTACAAAATCAGATTTTTTTCCTATTACCAATTCAGCTTACAAAACAAAGAAATCGGGTGATTATGATTTTTTTATTTCTAAATTTAACAATTCGGGTACTGTTTTATTGGGTTCTACCTATATCGGTGGTAAAGGATTGGATGCAGTAGGCGCGGATAGATCTCTAACCTCAGTGGATGATTTCCCACTGATTTACAATTATGCCGATGAGTTTCGCGGTGAAATAATTACCGATCAGAAATATGTATATGTTGCAGGCGTTACTTCCAGCATTGATTTCCCGAGGACAAGCAGTAGAGCTTTTGGTGGTAAATCTGATGGCGTTGTTTTTTGCTTAAATAGTGATTTAAGTCAACTAAAATGGTCAGAAGAATTTGGAAGTACTGGGTACGATGCTTTTTACGGATTAGCTCTTGGTAAAAACAATCAATTATATGTAGCCGGAGGAAGCAGCAGCACAGATCTTAATCGATTTCCAAATTTTGGTTCTTATAATGGAGGAGAAGCAGACGGGATTTTGTTGCGTTACGATAATCGCGACGGGAATCTATTGGGTGGTACATATTATGGCACAAACAAATACGATCAAGCATATTTTGTACAAACTGATCCTGCTGGTTTCCCTCATATTTATGGTCAAACTGAGGGAAGTATTCCTTCGCAGAAAAATCCACGCTTTTTTCTTCCAAACACTCCACAATTCTTAGCATCTTTTTCAACTGATTTAACCAGTATTAATTGGCAATCTTGCTTCGGCGCAACGAATAATGGTGTAATAATGCCTAATCTAAGCCCGTCGGCTTTTTTAATTGATAGATGTGGTCGATTATTTGTTTCTGGTTGGGGTGGTACTACCAATCAACATTTGGTTGATGTATTTACATTCCAGCCAAAAAAACATCGCAATAAAGGCAATACAAGAAATATGCCCTTGACTGCTGATGCAGCTCAAAAAAGTACTGATGGTTCTGATTTTTATGTTGCAGTTTTCTCTAAAAATATGTATTCATTGGCTTATGCAACGTATTTTGGAGGTGTAACATCTGGTTCTAGAACAGCCGAAGAGCATGTAGATGGAGGAACATCTAGGTTTGATGCGAAAGGAATAATTTACCAATCTGTGTGTGCTGGTTGTAGGCAAAATGGATTATTTCCTACAACGCCAAGTGCATATTCTAGGACTATGAATTCGGATAATTGCAATAATGCTTTATTTAAAATAGACTTTGAGAATTTAAATCTAAAACCGTTTTTAAAGGATACATTTATACAAGTGGTTGCCACACAATCAATTAATGTTAAACTTGTTGCTAAAGACCCTGATCCATCAGACACATTGTTTACTTATGTTACTATTTTGAAAAAAGGGGGAATGAATAATGACGATACCATTCAGATAGCGAATAAATTTGGAGTAGGGACTGCCGATTTATCGCTAATTTGGAATACGATATGCACGTCTTGGTCATTAGATACTGTAGTATTAAAAGTTATGGTTTATGATAGGGGATGCCCAAAGGCTGATACTACTTATTGGACGATTAAAATATTAGTTACGGAACCACCCAAAGTAATACCACCAGCAACAATTTGTGTAAGCTTTGATAGGCAAACATCTAAAATGAATATTGCATGGCCTTCAACAGTCGTGCCTGCTAATTTCTTTAAATATTACTTATTGCAAAAAACAAATCCCAATGGTACTTCAGAAACAATAGATACAATTTGGAACAACCAAGCTGGAAATTTTATTGATGGAAATATCATTAATCCAAGGCAAAATAATTATTGTTATGAACTAATCGGAGTAAATCGTTGTGATATTAGAGTTTTTTCATTGCAGAAATTCTGCAGTGTAACTGAACTAAATACCCCAATTAAAGGGGTGGAACTGTATACTACAACAATTCAACAAGATAAATTTGCCGAAATTCGATGGGGTAAAAGCTTCGAACCTGATTTTAAGGAGTTTGAATTGTATCGATATAAACGCGGAGATACACCTGGGAAATTGCCTTTTGCCATTACCACAGATACATTTTATCGAGATTCAACGTTTAATCCAGATTTAGATAGTTATTGCTACAGTATTATCGTGACAGATCAATGCGGTCATATAAGCAACTTGTCCAATGAGGGGTGTAATGTTGTTTTGGAAGGTTCGGTAATTGGAGCGCCAAATTATTCGTTTCCAATTTGGTGGATGAATTATCAAGGGTGGTTAGATGGCGTAAGAGATTGGGAGGTTGAACGCATGGATGATGGTCATCCGTTTTCAAGTATTCAGGCTGGCTACTTAAATCGCAGTTTGGTTGATAAAAATCTAGATTATGATTGGGGTGGATATTGGTACCGAGTTAAGGCTAAAAGAAATAAACCGGGGGATTTAACTCAGACTTTATCTGAAAGCAATTGGATCTATTTATTTCAAAAACCTGAAGTATGGGTTCCAACAGGTATTACACGGAACAAAGATGGATTAAACGACATTTGGGGTACATTTCCGGTTTTTGTAAGAGAATATTCTATGTTGGTTTATGATCGATGGGGGAATATACTCTGGGAATCAAACCAAAAGAAAAATCAATGGGACGCAACCGTTTTTGGTAAAGATTTACCGGATGGTGTTTACGCTTGGAAGGTTGATTTTTGGGGATGGGATAATAAGAAATATACAAAAACTGGTACTGTTACTGTTATTCATTAATTTTCAAGTAAATGATTGCTAAACGTAAAAATGGATTTGAACCCAAAATCTGTTTAACATGTGGTAAGCCTATGGAATGGAGAAAAAAATGGGAAAATAACTGGGAAGCTGTTAAATATTGTAGTAAGAAATGTTCCAATAAGAAAAACTGTCATTAACTTAATCAAGCCTTACGCCCACTGAGAAAGTCCAAGATTTCTGTTAATATTTCAGACGAATAACCGAGTTGTTCCCAAGACATTATCTTATTTTCTGCTCTTAGTTTATAGTGCTCTGCTTTTTGTAAGATCATTTTATCTAAACCCATCGATAACCAATGTTGCTTAATTACAGTAACGCGATCATCGCCAAGGTAACTATTGAACCAAGATTCTGTGTTTTTGTCCAGTTCCTCGGATTTTATGTAAAGCCAAGTTTTCTTACCTTCGATGATATCACCACCAGATTTTTTACCAATTAAGAATTCTTCTCCAAATGCATCCAAATAGTCATCCATTAACTGGAATTGCATCCCTATGTCAATTGCTAATTCATACAACAAATGAGAATGCTCTTTAGAAATTCCTGCACTTAATCCACCGCATTGTAAAGCACAACCCAGTAAAACGGCAGTTTTATATTGAATCATTAGCAGGTAATTCTCCTCGGAAACAGCGGGAGTGTATGCAAATTCCATATCCCATTGCTGACCTTCACAGATTTTTACTGCTGTATCGCTAAAAATAGATAAAATTAAATCTTTGTTAGGTCCATCGTAATTCAACAAATACTTATATGCAAAAATCAGTAAATTATCTCCGGATAAAATAGCCGTGGGTTCATTCCATTTTACATGTACAGTAGGATTACCCCTTCGCACTAACGCTGCATCCATAATATCGTCGTGAACTAGACTGAAATTATGAAAAATCTCTATGGCATGAGCAATGGGTAATGCACTATTGGGTGTTCCAGCTGCCATGTGGTTCCCAGCCAAAACAAGTGCTGGCCTAATCCGTTTACCTCCCAACGACATAATATAATTCATGGAATCATAAAGTGTTGTGGGAGTTCCAATAAACGTTTCCGATTTTAAAAAATCAAGGTATAGCTGAGTTAGCGCGTTTAGTTGCATATTAGTCTAACAAATAAAAATCAATTATTCTTTTTATTGGATCCGTCTTCTTTACTTTAACAGTAATGATATCACCCAAGTTATAAGTTTTACGTGTTCTTTGACCCACTAATTTTTTCTCATTTTCTATGAAAAGGAAGCGATCTCCTTTCAAATCTAGGATTCGAATTAATCCTTCAGCATGATAATCTTTCACCGTTGCGAAAATTCCCCATTCGGTTATTCCAGTAATCACAGCTTCCATTGATTCACTCATGTGGTCTTGCATTAATCTGGCCATCATATGCTTGCTACTTGCACGTTCAGCGTCAACAGCTTGCTGTTCTCTATTGGAACAATGTTTTGCCATTCGTTCAATTTCTATCTCGGACATAGTAGTTGATTCATTGTTTAATATTTTAAACAATATACGATGAGCAATTAAATCAGGGTATCTGCGAATGGGTGAGGTAAAATGAGTATAAAAAGGAAACGCAAGTCCAAAATGCGAAGTTTTACCAGAAGTATAAACTGCTTTGGCCATGGTACGGATAGCTAATTGTTGTAGTATTTCACCCGATGGATCATTCGCAACTCTATCCATCAAGTTATTAAAAGAATTTCTCAAATTCTTTTCATTGTCAATGGAAATTGGATAGCCCATCATAGAACAAAAACGGGAGAATTCTGCTAGCTTTTCAGGAGGCGGAGAATCGTGGGTTCGGTAGATAAATGGTACTGAAGGTTTGGTCAGAGTTCTAACGTATTGAGCCACCCATTCATTGGCCATTAACATGAAGGTTTCAATCATCTTATGAGCTTCAAATCGTTCACGAATCGTTGCTTTTATTGGGTTTTGAAATTCATCCAATTCAAACCTAATTTCTTTAGATTCAAATCGTAAAGCTCCATTAGCAAAGCGAATTTTTTCAAAATGTTGGGCAATGGTGTTTAAATGCTGGAGCTCCTTGCCAAATTCACCTTCACCGGAAATAATTCCAACTTGTGCTTCTTCGTAGGAAAATCTTCGCTTACTATGAATAATAGTTTTACCAATCCAGCGATCAATAATGGTATACTTGGCATCTAAGGTGAAAATTACGGAGAAGGCTAATCGGTCTACATGGGGATTTAATGAACACAGCCCATTGGAAAGTTTTTCCGGCAACATGGGTATGGTTCTATCGGCTAGGTATACGGATGTGCCTCTGTTTAGTGCTTCAGCATCCAAAACCGTACCTTCGGGTACATAATGCGAAACATCGGCAATGTGAACCCCCAATTCAATGGTTGAATTTCCATTTACTTTATAGGAAATAGCATCGTCAAAATCCTTAGCATCCTTTGGGTCAATGGTTATGCAAAATTCCTTTCTTAAATCACGTCGATTTTTCACATCAGATTCTTGCAGTTCAGAAGGGATAGCATCAACAAAATACTCAACCTCTGCAGGGAATTTAGTTTGAAAACCAAACTCAGCAACGATAGCATGCATTTCTGTGTCCTGTTGCCCCGATTCGCCCAGAATTTCAATAATTCTGCCCATCGGGTATTTCGCATTCTCTGACCAACCTTTAACTCTAACCACCGCTTTGTGACCGTCGTATTCTGCTTTACACGCATTATCCGGTAAACGAATATCAGGAAAGCCATCTTTAATTGGTAATAGAAAACAACGTTCCTTGAAAATGTCTAAATACCCTACGATAGGTAACTCTGAACGTTTCTCTATCGTATATTTAAGAACGTTATTTTTTCTTTTCCCAGCAATAATTTCTACATTGAGAATATCTCCTGGGATTAATTTTTGTTGTCCAGATTGTGGTAAATAAGCAATTTCATCGGAATTATCCAATAATTTCACCAGTAACTCGCCTTTTCGAGATGCGATTACCGTTCCTTGTACCCACAGGGTAGATTTTTTAACAGAAAAATTGCCTTTTGATGGTTGATCGATTAATCCTTTATTAAATAACGTCAGTAATGTACGATAAACTTGTTCTTTGTTGAGTTTCGCTTCTCTAGGTATTCGAGAATGTAATCGTTGCGCATTTAGTGTGCCTTTTGGAAAATCTTCCAAAATAGCCAGCACGATTTTTTCAGCGAACGATAATTTTAACGTTTGTTCCAAGGTAATTCCATCAAAGATACTTCATACAAACGGCTAAACTATTTGCCGTTGATAAATGGTTAATTACTGAGGTTTATTTTCGTAATAATCGAGATCCTTGTGAAATGATTCTTCTACAGTGGTGGTTCCCCACCAAGCTAAGGAAATACAAATTGATCCTATAATACAAGACGACCATGTATACGGACTGGTACTCCAAAATCCTGGGTGGTTCTTAAAAATATCAGCAATTAACTCAAATCCACCAGTAATTAACAATACACCACCACGAACAAAATTCGGCACTGTTGCAGCAACTGTTGAACGAATATTGGTTCCAAACTGTTCACTAGCATTAGTAACAAAAACAGCCCAATATCCAGTAACTGTGCCTAGTAACACGGCAATCCATTTATAACCGGTACTACTAAAAGTTGGCCCAAATAAAAATAATAGGGTGAAGAAAACGATCCCAATGAGGTTAAGATAAATCACTTTTTTTCTACTTTGAAAGATTTGGCTTAATCCACCAGAAAGTATGTCTCCCAAACTTAATCCTACGTAACTCCACATAACCATTTCTGGCGTAGAAACTAAATTGTAATGGTCTTTTATAGGGTGCGCTGTATTATGTGCTCCAATGGCTCCAATGATCTCCGGAAATAATCGATGGGAGAGTGCAATGAGAATTCCAATTACAAACCATACTGGTAAGCCGATTGTGATGCAGGCCACGTATTTCTTTATATTTTGTTTTTTAAGTAACCAGAAGAAGTTTCCTTTTTCTGTTGTTTGATTTTTTTTGGCCTCTTCAAATAAACCACTTTCAAAGGTTCCGGCCCGCATCAGAAGTAACAGCAATCCCATTACACCACCAACGATATACGCGGTTTGCCAATTTTGAAATGGCCTATCAAGTACATCGCTTAAGAATGAAGTAATAGCAGTTCCATTTTTATTAATGATAAAAGCAAAAACTGCCCCCAAAGCACCAAACGTTACAATAATCATTGTACCGATGCCCCGTTTCTTGGTAGGCATAATTTCACTCACCAATGTAATTGCTGCGCCTAACTCTCCGGCAAGGCCAATACCCGCCATTAAACGCCAAAATTTGTAGGCTTCAACCGTTTCTACAAAAGCATTCGCAATGTTTGAAATCGAATAAAGTAATATACTTCCAAACAAAACGCTAACTCTTCCTTTTACATCACCCCAAATTCCCCAAATAAGACCTCCAATTAGCATTCCTGCCATCTGCCAACGAAATAATACAGTTTCATATTTTTCGAATGGAATATTCAAGGCATTTAAACTGTCTTTCTTGATTATATTAAATAAAATTAAATCGTATATATCCACGAAATATCCCATGGAAGCTACGATCAATAACAATGTAATGTTCTTTTTTGGATTATGTTTTAAGGGATTCATTGAAGTAAAGCTGCCAATTTAGTGCAAAAAAATTCCAATTGCATGCGGTCGATAGGGTCGAAATTGTTAAATTCTTTACTATCAATATCTAAAACTCCAATAACTTCAGAATTGGCATTGAAAATAGGAATTACAATTTCACTATTGGAATAAGCACTGCAAGCAATATGCCCCGGGAATTCATGTACATTGGGAACAATTAATGTGGTTGCATCTTTCCAACATTTACCGCAAACTCCATGACCAAATTCAATTAGAGTACAGGCAGGATCCCCTTGAAATACGCCTAAAGTGAGTGTGTTGTTTTTTACCCAATAATTTCCAACCCACCACCAATTGAATATTTGGCGAAGTAGAGAATAACAATTGCATAAATTAGATTCAACGGAAATAGCTGAATCCCAAATCGATGGCCATGCTTGATGGAAGTAATCGTACTTATCACCTTTGGAAAGATGATTGAAATCGGATTGAATGATAGCTGACATAGTTTCGTAATGTAACCTTTACAAATTTATCATCTTTACAAACAAAAGGTTGTTGGAGTCAATAATCTTGCTTAGTTTTCCCATTGTTTTGAATTTTAGTGATAATGGAGGTTGTTAATTCTAAGCCGTTTGAAGTTGTTTTTACTTTTGTTAAACATCCTTATTTCGGTATTTTGGTGGAAGCCAATGCGGTGCAATTGTTAGAGAATGGAAAGCATTCGCTTACCTATCAAAGAATTAGAGAAAAAAATGCGGATTATTTTAAATTAAATGATGCTCAAAAAAAAGCAGTTTCAATTATTGAAACCTTTGAGGTTGATCATATAATAAGCCGATTTATTAAATCTACAAAGCCCGTAAAAGCGAGAGATTTTTTTGTAAAACATTTTACTCCCGATATTGAACCCGTAATAAGAACGTACATTGAGAAGCAACTCTGGCTGGTTTTAACAATTATTAAAGATTTTCCTTTGTATTATTCTACAAAACCCGGAGATGTTACGGAAAATCAAATTACCTTCATGGAAGAACCAGCATCCGTGTTGTTTCATTTCAGACGTGACGAAACTGGAACTAATTACTTCATCACGATCAAACAAAGTGGTGAAAAAGTTAATTTTTTCGACAACGATTCTAATATTCTAATTAATCAACCCGCTTGGTTATTAACTTCCGAGAAACTAATATTTTTTCCAAATTATGTTGATGGTAAAAAAATCAAACCCTTTTTAACTAGAAAATTCATCCATATTGATCCTCATCAAGAAGCTTCTTATATGGATAAATTCGTAAAACCTTTATTGGAAAATAACGATGTATATGCAGTTGGATTTGATATTGTTACCGAACAATTAGAAGCCAAAGCCGTTCTATCGCTTAATTCAGATTGGGATAAACCTGCCGTTACTTTGTTTATGCAATACGGATCTTGGTATTTTCCATATCATGTAAATAAAAAGGTTAATGTTCGACTTGAAATTGCTGATAATCAATTTATTTTTCATAGGATTAGACGAAGTCATGCTTTTGAAAAAGAAAAGTTGGAATATTTAAATGAATTAGGTCTCATTCAGCATACAGGAAGTTTGTTTGCCCTACCGGATGTTGATAATACGCCAGATTTTATTGCATGGTTAAATGAAAATCGCGAGGCTCTATATCGAGGTGGATTTACCATTCAACAAGAAAGTAATGCTACTCGATATTATTTAGGGAATATTCAATTGGTAGTTAATGTACAAAATGGTATCGATTGGTTTGATGTAAAAGCCGTTGTTAAACTTGCAAATTTTGAAATTCCTTTTATCAAACTGAGAAAAAATATACTTGAAAAAAAGCAGGAGTATTTGCTACCTAACGGTGAAATCGTAATTCTGCCGAAAGAGTGGTTTAATCGTTTTTCTCCAATCGTTAATTTATCCGAAATACACGATGAAGCTTACAGGGTTAGAAATATTCACGTTTCATTATTAAGTTATTTAGATGAATATTTGGAGAATGCACCTTCAATTAAAGAGTTAGCGCAGCAATTGACGAATACTGTAATGCCAGAGTATGGTATACCTGAAGGATTTAATGCAGAATTCAGAGACTACCAAATAGAAGGATACCGTTGGATGCGTTTTATGCATGAACGTAGGTTCGGTGCTTTATTGGCCGATGATATGGGTTTAGGAAAGACACTGCAGACATTAGCTATTATAGTGGAAAGTTGTAAAAAGCATAGCGCTACAGAGCACAGGGATGACGTAGGGATAAAAACTGCTGTTATTGCACCTAAATCATTGTTGTATAATTGGCAATCAGAGGCCAATAAGTTTTTTCCAGATTTAAAAGTTTTACTTTATACAGGTTTTAATAGAAAACTTTATCTCTCTCAATTTAAAGATGTCGATTTGATTGTTATGAGTTACGGTACCATGAGAAATGATATCGAACTTTTAGAAAAAATGAGGATTAACCTTGTGGTGTTAGATGAAAGTCAAGCAATTAAAAATCCTTCCTCACAAACCTCAAGAGCGTTATTGCGATTAAAATCTAATTTTCGAGTTGCCTTAACTGGAACACCAATCGAAAATACCTTGCTTGATATTTGGAGTCAGATGAATTTCTTAAACCCTGGATTATTAGGTACGTTTAGCTATTTTGAAAAGAATTTTATTAAACCTATAGAAAAAGGTGCCAATCCACATAAAACAGATAATCTTAGAAAATTAATTGATCCTTTTGTTCTGCGAAGAACTAAGAAACAAGTTGTGCAAGAATTGCCCCCCAAAATTGAAAAAGTTCATTTTTGTGAAATGAGTTCCGATCAAGCAGAACTCTATGAAAATGTAAAAAATCAATATAGAAATGAAATATTACAACATGTGAATGATGTAGGTATTTCTAAATCAAGATTGAAAATTTTTAATGGGCTTATGCATCTTCGACAAATTGCCTTGAATCCATCGCTAAAAGAAGATGAATTTATTGGCAGTAGTGGGAAAGATGATGAGATAATGCGGATGCTTGATAGGGCTCTGTCCAATGGACATAAAATACTATTATTCTCACAGTTTGTTGGTTATTTAAAGATTTTTGAACAATCCTTACAAGAAAAGAATATCGATTATTGCTATTTAGATGGTTCTATGGATGAAAAAGAACGACAAGCACAAATTGTTCAATTTCAAAATCAGTCCGAGAAAAAAGTGTTTCTATTAAGCCTTCGAGCTGGAAATAGCGGATTGAATCTAACGGCAGCGGATTATGTGTTTTTGGCAGATCCATGGTGGAATCCATTTACCATGCGTCAAGCGGAAGATAGAGCGCATAGAATTGGTCAAGACAAACCTGTTTTCTCCTATAAGTTTATTACCAAAAATACTATTGAGGAAAAAATCCTCGCCCTTCAAGCCAAGAAAGCTGCGCTTGCGGAAAGTGTTATTCCCGATGAAGATTCTATCTTGGCATCGTTAAATATGGAAGAGTTGGAAGATTTGCTTAATTAGTAAATAGTATATTTATCTATGAATAACGATGAATTTTTGTCGGAAATTCCTAGTGGATGGATTGATTTTTTAAGGGAATCGGAAGCATTATACCATTGGCAAAAGATTAAACCCATTGTAGATGCCTTGTATCGAGGGGCTACTGTTTTTCCTCCTAGAAATTTACTGTTTAATGCGCTCCATCTTACGCCTGTAGACGAATTGAAATGCGTTATTGTTGGTCAAGATCCATACCATGGGTTTGGTCAAGCAAACGGACTTGCATTTAGCGTTAATAAAGGGGTAAAAGCTCCGCCATCGTTAAAGAATTTATTGAAAGAATTGGTGTGCGATATGGGCTTGTCAAATGCTGTCTTGTCGAAATCCGATTTAACTCCGTGGGCAAAACAAGGTGTTTTGTTGCTGAATCGTTCGTTAACAGTAGAGGAGAAAAAGCCCAATTCGCATGCAGACCTAGGATGGGGGAAATTTACAGAATCAGTCATTTTTCATATTGCTGAAACTAAACCAAAGATAGTTTTTATTTTACTAGGTAATAGTGCTAATAAATTAAAAGATAAGTTGTTGGATTGTCCGGTTTCAATAATAACGGCAGCTCACCCTAGTCCGCTCTCCGCTTATCGAGGTTTCTTCGGATCACGGATTTTTTCTAAAACCAATCAACAGTTAATTCATCAAAATATTCCCCCCATTGATTGGGAATTATGATAGTCGATTTGTTATAGTGCAACATTGTGTACAATTTATTAATTGTGCAAAGAATCACGATTTAAATAATTTTACATCGATTATTTTTGATTTGTGGATTATCCAATTTATATCGCTGGAGCTACCATCGTTCAAGGTCAAATTGAAGTACTGCAGAGTATTGATTTGAAAGTTGCCGAAGGTGAATTTGTCTTTCTCATCGGAAAGACAGGATCCGGGAAGTCATCCTTACTTAAGACACTGTATGGCGAAGTTCCATTGCATTTTGGCGATGCAACCATAGCAGGATATCAGTTGAAAGGTTTGTCAAGAAAGGAGATACCCTTTTTGCGTAGAAAACTTGGTATTGTATTCCAGGATTTTCAATTACTCACGGATAGAAATGTATTAGAAAATTTATTTTTTGTGTTAAAAGCCACTGGTTGGAAAAATAAACACGACATGAAAGAACGTGCTTATCAAGTTTTAGAAAAGGTAGGTTTACAAACAAAAGATTATAAGATTCCTGCGGAATTGAGTGGCGGAGAACAACAACGTTTGGTTATTGCTAGAGCACTGTTGAATAATCCAAAAGTTATTCTTGCGGATGAACCCACCGGTAATTTAGATCCTGAAGTATCCGATGAAATCATGACCTTGCTTAAATCTATAGCCAAAGAAGGGACCTCTGTTCTAATGGCAACTCATGATTACCGTATAATTCAAAAATTTGGTGGAACCGTATATCGCTTATCGAATCGAAATATTCACTATATCCAAGATCCAGCGGAGTATTTATCGCCTGTATTAAACATCTTAGGTTCGGATTAACGGGTGTGGTAAAAGGATGATTTATAACATAAACAATTTAACGACATCGGTTCGGTTTCTATTAGATGTACACTGAATTTTTTCAGTGGTTAGCTATTAGTTTTTTTAAAAAAATTTATATCAAATATTAGAACCTCTTTCTACATCCTTTCACAATAAGAAATTCTGTAAACTCCAGTTTTACTTACCATTGAGTCGATAGGTTTAAATTTCATGGCATTAAGTTTAGTAAGCATTGTTATGGATGCTCTGCGTATTGTTTTGTCAGATTGTAAATCGGTGTAAATCGGTAAATGACCATATTCCATTAATTGTGCGGTATCGTTTGGGAATAAGAAAATGATTAAATCTTGCTTTTTCTCATTCGATATAATATTGAAGTATTCCTTACAGTTATGAAGTGTGGCCGCTTCTAAGGAAATGAAAACGAACGTATCTTGGATGGTCTTTTTTGTAGTTGATTGGGTTGTGGTATCTAATTCTAGAATATTGGCATTATTAAATCTAGGAGTTGCGTATTTATTTGTAGTAAAGTTAAATGTAGACTGTTGATTATGTATTTGGTTTTCAATACGTTTTACTTTGTCTTTATTGCTTGAGTTCAACGATGAATTGCAAATCGGAATCACGTAAAATAACGAATTCCAAGTAAATAATAATAGCCCTATGATCATATAATATTTACTCGATTTAGTATCAATATTTATATTTTTTATAAATTGCTTAATTGCGATTAAGGTAATTAAGAAAGGTAAAGATACCATGAATTCTGCATTTCCGTTTGACCAGAATGCAAAAATAATTGTAGATATAAATATCCAAAATTCAACTAATTTAAATATAGATACATTTATTTTCAATCTTGATAATCGTATATTATCGAGGAGCTTGTATGTGTTTATTGCTAAAAAAGTGAGTAGAAAAAGAGCGGCTACAATAAAGAGTACTTCATTTTTAAATAAGAGCCAAATTCGACCGTGTATTTCAAAAACAGAGCGAATTAAATTTACAGCACCAATAAATACATTTTTAATATTAAAGTAATTATTTACTAATCCATTGTTAAAATCTTGAAATACAATGGATAATATTTTCTTTTTGTAATAAAATGAAGCACTGAAATAGGGGAGAGTAACGATGGCAATTGCACCGATAATATGGGTTGATTTTCTATATTTTAAAAAGTCCTTGATTAAGATAGGTATCAGCCAAAAAATATAAATTTGATGAAATAAACAGGCTAAGCTTGCCGCAATCCAAGCGACTGAAGAATGTTTTGTACTTTCTAAATAATAAATTGAAATTATCCCAAGAAATAATGGTAAAATATAAGTTTCATTCTCAATAGAATATCGGTAGAATCCAAAACAACTGGCAAGTAATAAGAGAATACTCAGCGCAAATTCATCCGTAAGTTTTTGGTTTATCAGCCACTTATAGAAAATGAATAATGTTAGACAACTAATTACCACATTCATCCAACTCAATAATTTAATAGGTTCTATTGGTAGCCAAAAGAATAGATTCAACCACAAATACCCGGTTAGATTGTAAAGTAAATGATGTCCTGATAAAAAATTGTGTTTTAATATTTCACAGGCATAACCCCATCCATCGCCGCTATGGTCTAGATTAGTAAAAAATACCATCATTGTTTTTATAAAAAACAATATAATAATCAACCAAATACCCTTATTTCTGATTGGGCTCATGGTACAAATATAATTGGAACTCTATCTTTGCATTGTGGAAGAAGCGTTAGAGATACCAATTTTGAAGATAATTGGACAAGTAGCTGATGAACTAAACCTGAGGGCTTGGGTTGTTGGGGGATTCGTTCGCGACTTGATGCTTCGAAGGGAAAATAAAGATATTGATATAGTTACAGTAGGTTCCGGGGTACTATTTGCTGAGGCTGTAGCCAATAAATTATCGGCAGAACATTCGCTTGTAGTTTTTAGAAATTTCGGAACGGCCCAACTTAAATCGGAAGATTACATTATTGAATTTATTGGAGCTAGGAAAGAGTCTTATCGCAGTAATTCTAGAAAGCCTATTGTTGAAGACGGATCGTTAGAAGATGATCAGAATAGAAGAGATTTTACTATTAACTGCATGTATTTATCGCTAAATAGCGATATTTATGGTCGGTTGCATGATCCTTTTAATGGAATTCAGGATCTTCAAAATGGAATTATCCGGACATGTTCGGAACCTAATTTAACGTTCTCTGATGATCCGCTAAGAATGTTTCGAGCCATTCGATTTGCCTGTAGATTAGAGTTCAGAATTGAGACAAAAACATTAGAGGCGCTATCTGCAAATGCTTCTAGAATTGATATTGTGTCGCAAGAAAGGATTACGGATGAGATTAACGGAATGATTATGGGAAATAAACCCTCACGTGCTTTTGAATTAATGTATAATGTTGGTTTATTATCTCTCGTGTTTCCGGAGTTTGTTGCACTTCATGGTGTTGAAACAATTGCGGGTAAATCGCACAAGGATAACTTCTATCATACGCTGCAGGTTTTGGATAATATATGTAATCTCTCTCAAAATCTATGGTTGCGATGGGCCGCCATATTGCACGATATTGCAAAGCCCGCCACTAAACGGTTTGATCCTAAAGTGGGGTGGACATTTCACGGCCATGAGGACAAAGGTGCTAGAATGGTAAAAGGGATATTTAAACGATTACGACTGCCACTAGACGAGAAAATGCGTTACGTTGAAAAACTGGTTCTTCTGCATCTAAGACCCATTGTTTTGAGCAAAGAAACAGTAACGGATTCTGCTGTTCGAAGATTAATCGTGGATGCTGGGGAAGTTGTGAATGATTTAATTTTATTGTGTAGAGCCGATATAACCAGTAAAAACGAAGCGAAAGTAGAAAAACACCTCCGTAATTTAGTTTTGGTAGAACAAAAAATTGCCGAAGTAAATGCCAAAGATGAATTAAGAAATTGGCAACCGGTATTGACTGGGAATCACATTATTGAACATTTTGAAATCAAAAATCCACAGCATATCGGCATGATAAAGGATGCCGTTAGAGAAGCAATATTGGAAGGTGAAATTGAAAATCAATTACTAGCGGCTTTGAAAAAAGCAGTTTCAATTGCTGCTGATCTGGGTGTTAAGTCGAGAAATGTCTAGTTTATAAAAGTTTGAGTTCCGTTTTTTGAAAATTATACTGAATTTCGCATTCTAATTTTATGTTACAAATCGCCGCAATACGAAGAAATGCCGATGAACTTATTCAACGATTAAATATCCGAGGAATCGACGGTCAATCATTAATTTCTGATGTTCTATTAATGGATGAAAATAATCGTTCATTGAGAACGCAAATGGAACAGACACAAGCGCAACTAAATCAAATATCATCGCAAATTGGCGATTTATATAAATCAGGGAATAAATCAGAAGGCGACCTATTGAAAGAACAATCAATAGGAATGAAGGAACAATTGAAAGAGTTGGAACAATCTGTAGAGTCTGGGGAATCGGCATTAATTCAACTATTGTTAACTATACCTAATACACCCCAATTGGATGTACCCGTAGGAAAATCGGCAGAGGATAATAAAACAGTTTTCGAATTTGGGAACAAGCCAAATTTAGAAGAATCGGCTTTACCTCATTGGGAATTAGCTAAAAAATACAACATTATTGATTTTGAGTTAGGGGTAAAAATTACGGGAGCCGGTTTTCCAGTTTACAAAGGCAAAGGAGCAATCTTTCAACGGGCACTTATACAGTTTTTTCTTAATGAAGCGAATGCGGCAGGTTATATGGAAATCCAACCCCCTTTGATGGTAAATGCCGATAGCGGTTATGGTACAGGCCAATTGCCGGATAAAGAGGGTCAGATGTATCATTCAACCGTGGATGATTTGTATTTAATTCCAACAGCCGAAGTTCCCATTACCAATTTATACAGAGATGTGATTTTAGAGGAAAAGCAATTACCGATTAAAAACGCAGGTTATACCCCTTGTTTCAGACGAGAAGCCGGAAGTTATGGAGCGCATGTACGAGGTTTAAACCGATTGCATCAATTTGACAAAGTAGAAATCGTACAAATTGTGAAGCCTACAGAATCCAATCAAACATTAGAGGTAATGTCTAATTATGTTCAATCTTTATTACAAAAACTAGGTTTACATTATAGAGTGCTACTGTTATGCGGAGGAGATATGGGTTTTACTAGCGCCAAAACATACGATATGGAGGTATGGAGTGGTGCTCAGGAGAAATGGTTAGAATGCAGCTCTGTTAGTAATTTTGAAACTTTTCAAACCAATCGATTGAAATGTCGTTTTAGAAATTCCGATGGTAAAACCGAATTGGCTCATTCTTTAAATGGATCAGCATTGGCATTGCCAAGAATCGTAGCAGCATTATTAGAAAATTATCAAACCCCCAATGGAATTGTTGTTCCTTCTGTATTGGTTCCATATACCGGATTTGACATAATCAATTAATATAATGGCCGATTTTAATTGGGATGCACCCACATCCATGGAAGACCTGCTGAACTGCGTGCTTCAAATTCAGCAATTCCCCGATAAATTAACTCGAATACTGAAAAATGTAAACGAAGAAAATAGAAATTTCAGATACCGCGATGGAGGTTGGACAATAACTCAAATTGTTCACCATCTTATGGACTCTCACCTCAATGCTTATGTGCGTACAAAGCATATTATTGCACAAGATACCCAAGAAATTCAGCCCTATGACGAAAATATTTGGGCAAGTCAGATGGATAGCGAATTCCCGATAGAGTCAAGTGTCATATGTGTAATTGGATTGCATCAACGCTGGTCTTTATTGCTATTAGAAGCACTAAAAGTACCCGTAGTACACTTGGTTAAACAATTATATCATCCTGAAAGCAAACGTCAAGTAAGTTTATCTGATTTAATCCGATATTACGCTTGGCATGGAGATCATCATTTAGAGCAAATTGAAAAAGCGTTACTAATTGGTGATTAATCAATAACTACGGAAAACTATCTATATTATAACAGGAACTTTTCAAAAGTTCTTAATTCCAATTTGCAATAGATAATTTCAGAACATGGAATTATCGACTAAAAAATAGGACTGTTAATGGAATGTTGCAGAAATCCCAATTTGTAATTTTACCTTTGAAAGACCGATGAAAGTTTTCCAAAACATTCTTGAAACCATTGGGAATACACCTTTGGTTAAACTAAACAATATCGTAAAGGACTTGCCTTGCGAAGTATATGCCAAGGTGGAAACTACGAATCCAGGTAATTCTATAAAAGATAGAATGGCTTTGCAGATGATTCTAGATGCTGAAAAATCAGGAGCCCTTAAACCTGGGGGGGTTATCATTGAAGGTACTTCTGGTAATACGGGTATGGGATTAGCCATTGCGGCTGTTATTAAGGGATATCGATGTATTTTTACTACTACTGATAAACAGTCCAAAGAGAAAGTCGATGCCTTGAAGGCCTTTGGAGCAGAAGTAATCGTGTGTCCAACCGATGTTGAACCTGGTGATCCAAGAAGTTATTACAGTGTTAGTTCTAGACTAGCCGCTGAAATTCCTAATGCTTGGAAGCCTAATCAATACGATAATCTGAGCAATAGCAAAGCTCATTACGAACAAACAGGTCCCGAGATTTGGGATCAAACCGAAGGTAGAATTACGCATTTGGTGGTTGGTGTTGGAACCGGTGGTACCATTTGTGGAACAGGAAGATTCTTGAAGGAGAAGGACCCTAAAATCCAAATTTTAGGTATTGATACTTATGGTTCAGTGTTTAAAAAATACAAGGAAACTGGGATATTCGATAAAAATGAAATTTACCCCTATATAACCGAAGGAATTGGAGAGGATTTTTTACCCGCGAATGTCGATTTTTCGGTTATTGATTACTTCGAAAAAGTTACCGATAAAGATGCTGCCGTTATGACCCGCAGAATTCCAAGAGAAGAAGGCATTTTCGCTGGTAACAGTGCAGGCTCTGCCTTAGCAGGTCTACTTCAAATGAAAAATCGATTTAAAGAAAGCGATGTAGTAGTGGTGATATTTCATGATCATGGGACGCGTTATTTAGGCAAAATGTTTAATGAAGATTGGATGCGGGATAGAGGGTTTATTGAGCCATCACCTAAAAAATTAGCCATGGATTTAATAAGTCCTCATGCAAATTTGCCTTTATTATTTGCAACTTCGGATCAACGATGTTCCGATGTGTTTAGTTTAATGCAGAAATATAAAATATCTCAATTGCCCGTAAAAGATGAACATGGAAACTTTGTAGGTTCTGTGGAGGATAATATATTGTATGCTTCATTGCTTAAAGGCGATGTTAATTTGAGCGATTCAATAGTTAAAATAATGCGTAGTTCCTATCCAATTGTTTCTCACAGTGATACAATAGAGTTTGTTTCATCTCTAATAAACGATAAAAATCCTGCAGTATTGATGATGGATATGGGTGGTAATTGGCATATTATCACTAAACAAGATGTTATCCAAGGATTTATAAACTAATAGGATGTCTAGTGTTATTATAAAATCAGCCGATCAAATTGAAGGTATAAGAGCTAGTTCGCAATTAGCAGCAAAAACCCTTAAATATTTGGAGCAATTTGTAAAACCAGGTATAACAACGTTAGAAATTGACAAAAAGTGCGAAGAGTTTGTGCGAGATCATGGCGCTCTGCCTGCAACGAAGGGATATCGTGGATACAAGCATGCATCTTGTATTTCGCCCAATGATGTAATTTGCCATGGAGTCCCCAACCATTACGAATTGCAAGAGGGCGATATCGTAAATATTGATGTTACTACAATTCTTAATGGTTTTTATGGCGATACATGTAAAATGTATTATGCGGGCCAGCCGTCTGAATATGCCCAACGTTTGGTAGAAGTTACTAAAGAATGTTTGCATATTGGTATGGAGCAATGTAAACCAGGCAATCGTATGGGCAATATTGGTTTTTATATAGCTAAACATGCTCAGTCCAACGGATACAGCGTAGTCTATGAATTTTGTGGCCATGGAGTTGGTGTTAAATTTCACGAATCGCCCGATGTACAACATATTGCCGATCTCAATTCAGGGATAATCATGAAACCAGGTATGACGTTTACGATAGAGCCAATGATAAATGCCGGAAAGGCACGTGCAAAAATCGATCGGAAAGATGGCTGGACTGCCAGAACAATCGATGGAAGATTATCGGCACAGTTTGAGCATACCATTCTTATTACAGAGGTTGGTTACGAAGCATTAACAGATGTATTTCATGATTTTTAACCCCCATGATTAAACTGTACGCTATTAATACCGGAAATTTCCATTTGGATGGTGGTGCAATGTTTGGTGTTGTACCAAAAACAATTTGGGAAAAACTGGTACCAGCAAACGATAAGAATTTATGCAATTGGGCCATGCGTTGTTTGCTAGTGCATAATACAATTTCCAATCGAGTAGTGTTGATTGATACTGGAATAGGCTCTAAACAGTCGGATAAATTTTTTAGCTATTATGATTTAAATGGTAATCATTCCTTATTGTCGTCCATCATAAATGCCGGCTTTACGATTGATCAAGTTACCGATGTTCTATTAACGCATTTGCATTTCGACCATGTGGGAGGAGCAGTAACATTGCAGAATAACGAATTAACACCCACATTCCCTAACGCTAGATATTGGGTTCACCAGGATCAATGGTTGCATGCGCATAATCCTAATCCACGCGAAAAAGCATCCTTTTTACCAGAAAATTATGATCTATTAAATCAATTGGGTGTATTGTCATTTTTAAATGCAGGTGATTTTCTTGCCGATTGTATAGAAATTAGAGTTTTTAATGGACATACTTTTGGTATGATCGTTCCTATCATTCATACAGAAATGAAAAAGATCGTTTACGGTGCTGATTTGATTCCGTCCTCGGCACATATTCCTGTAAACTACGTGATGGGCTATGATATACAGCCGCTAATTACAATGCAGGAGAAGTCACAATTATTAGCAGAAATTACGACCGAGAATATGTTGCTTTTTTATGAGCACGACGCATCGTGCGAAATGTCAGGGGTGATTAAAAATGAAAAAGGTCAATTCATTAAAGGTGAGGGTTATCCTGTTTCTAATTTAACAGCATAATTCCTACAGTTAATCTATTTTAAATATTGATTTAAATCAAATTCTTCCCCTGTGATTTCAAAATAAATAGCAGCTATTGCTTCAACAGCTAACTGCTGAGTTTGGGGATTCGTATTATTTAGATTAGAAGCTTGACCATACAAATTCATATTGTTAAGGTCTTTTTGAAGTCTATAAGCTTCGCTACCTAATTGATACAATCGAACATCCAAAGGGTTCTTCGGTATAATTTGTTGAAGTGTAGCTAAGGCATCCATTGGTTTGCCTAACATTAATTCTGCCTGTGCTTTATTGATAAAGCCATCACTGTCCTTAGGACGGTAGCCAATGTATTCATCCATAACTTTGGCCGCTTCCGCAAATCGATTTAATTTTAAAAGATAATCGTATTTGGCATAAAGGATTTTCGAATTTTCAGGAAAATATTTATAACCAATATCGCAAACTTTCACGGCAGAGTCAAGTTGGTTGGTACTTGCATAGGCGGCCGATAAATAAAAATATATTTCACTGCGTGCAGGATCCATTGCTAAATACTTTGTTAATAGGGCGATTCCTTCTTGGAAATTACTATTTTCCACTGCTTTTATCCCTAAATAATCATCAGTAGAGGGTCGTTGAATTACAATACCTACCGGTTTACCATCAACTTTTGGTTGGAATACAGTACCTGTTGGAGAAAACTCACCACTGTTTAAACGAGTTTTATCGAAATAAGCATTATAAAAAATACAATAATCCCATTGTTTTGAGCTTCGATCGTCAAAACGGGTATAGCCTACATGCACATTTTTGTCATTTCTACAGTAATATCGCACATGTTCCATACCGTAAGAAAGGACTTCGAATTTTTTATTTGGATTTTTTCTTGCAACATTTTCTAGAAACCAATCTGTGCTGGGTTTTAAACTAGCCAGATAATAGTCCATTTCATATTCCCCATATGCTTTTTCGGTTCCACCATAAATTTCATTAAAGTAAATGTAAGAAATTGGATGATTCTTTGCAATATGAGTAGCAGGAGTGAGCAAACCTACCAATAAAAGCAACATACTGATGGCGCCTCCTAATTTCATTTTCTTAGATAATATTTCGCCAATGGCATAGTATCCATAAATACTTACAATAACTAAACATGGTAGTGTAAACATAATTTGACGAATTCCACCGTAAACCTGTGATTTCTGCAGATAAATATAGAAGATTGGGAAAATGGTGGCAAAAAGTATTAAAAATAATTCAAGGCTTAAATATCGTCGTGCTTTTACTATTGAAATCAATAAACTACAAAAGAATCCAAACAATAAAATTACAGGAGTAGAAATAAACAAATAATTGGTTAGATAGGAAAGTGGCAACATATCCGAATCGTATAATTTGCCATCGTATAATTGACGTAATGAAACGGAATAATTGGTAAATTCTTTTAAGGCTTTCAAAGGGTTATCAATGGGATTATCCCAACCATAAGGCCAAGGTAAAATTCCAAAAACATAACTAGCAACGCCTAGAACTAATATTCCGAAAAGAAATTTTCCAAATCCTTTCCAACGAAATTGAAACGCATTTTTCCAACCTAGATTTTCCAAAAATTTCAATCCGCCATATAAGATAAATATACCAACCGACAGTAAACCACCAATACGAATACTAATGCCTAACGCTGTAGATAAGACTAAACCAAGGGCCGAGTTCCATCTGAAATTTGGCCAACTTTGGAAAGTTTTAATGGCGTAATATAAACTCATTACATAGCCCAAAGCAAATGGGATATCCTTGGGATTATTCATTGCCTCCCCAAAAAATCTGGGCATTAATATTACTGAAATCATGGCTAACGTTGCCCAACCCCAGTTCCCTTTAGTTAATCTTCTTGCAATAAGACCTGCGTAAAAGGCAACAAGAAATCCAAAAATTGCATTCCAAAAATGCCTAAACGACATGATATCTTTAACCCCAAACCAATGCCCTAATATTGTGGTAAATGTATCAAAACTAGAGCCGTATACATGCATTAAACGATCAGGATCCTCAATAGTTGCAAGCTTAGAACCGTAGGTGGTGTAATTTTTCGTTAGAGTAGGCATTCGTTGAAACTTTAAATCATTAGTATCAATTGGAATTCCTAAACCTACAGGCTCTAAATAATAATTTGCTATTAATTTTGAATATTCATATTGGGTAAATTCGTCACCTGATATAGCGGCTGATCGCGACATATATGTCATTCCTACTAACCCTAGTATACACGATAAAAGAAAAATTAATCGGTTTGGATATTTCGATAAATTGCCTTTGTAGTAATTAACCGATGTTCTTGTTTTCCTAAAATAGTGTTGCGTAAACGATTGATTATTGCTTTTGCTATCGCCCAGTTCAAAGATTATCTCTTTTCCTCCCGACTTTTCAGCTAAGTAATGAATCTCAAATAAACTCATGGGTGAAAATGACTGTTGGATCATAGATTTTATACAATCCCTATTAACAGCTACAAAAAGAGGTTCCAAATCCTCAGACTTGTATCCAGTAATAATCTCTTGTAGTATTTGACCAGTTCCTTTTTGTTTGCCTATTATATAAGTAGGTTGTTCTGTAAGTTGACTTTCAACTTTTCTGATATCAATAGTTCTAGTTTGATTATCAGTGATTACGCAATAATCAAGCGTTAAGTCCGATTCAAAATGTTCAATTATGGATTTCCAAGTATCAAATACAACTGTGATCCCTTTTAGTAACGGTTTTTTTACGTTCGATGCATCAGGATTTACCGAGTTATTTACCGAGTTTTTGGAGTTTGTCTTTGCCATAACTAGTTATTGCAAACTTAAACAATCAAATGTTTTATTACTATGGACGAGGTAAAAAATCCAAATATTGAAAGAAACTTTATGTTTTCTGCAAATTATTAGGCAATTAAATGCTCAACTATTGGCATTTCAATATGTTTATCCTAATTTTGCCGCCCACTCAAAGGAGGAACTATTCATTGACAAAAGAACAAAATCAAGAAAACGTTGAAGAAACTCTAAAAGTTTCCAACCAGAAATCTGCCGCTGCTAACAGCGCACATGATGATTTCGACTGGGATTCAGACGGTGCTGGATTCCAATCTTACTCTTCAGGCGACCGCGAAAAAATGGAAACAGCTTATGTTGCTACTTTTCAGCCAGTAACCGAAAAACAAGTTGTAAAAGGTACTGTTGTTGCTATTAACGAAAAAGATGTTGTTGTAAACATCGGATTCAAAAGCGATGGCTTAGTATCACGTCAGGAATTCCGTGACATGCCAGATTTATCTATTGGAGATTCGGTAGAAGTATTTATCGATACTGCTGAAGATAAAATGGGTCAATTAATTCTTAGTCGTAAAAAAGCATTACAAGAAACAGCTTGGGAGAAAATCGTTGAAGCGCACAACAGCGATGCAATTGTTACCGGTTATGTTCGTTCTAGAACTAAAGGTGGTTTGGTTGTTGATGTTTTCGGATTTGATACTTTCTTACCTGGATCACAAATTGACACTAAACCTGTTAGAGACTATGATCAGTATGTAGGCAAGAACATGGATTTCAAAATTGTAAAGATTAATGAAATCTATAAAAATGTTGTTGTTTCACACAAAGTATTGATTGAAGACGATATCGAAGCTCAGAAGTCGGAGATTTTATCTCGTCTTGAAAAAGGCCAAGTGCTTGAAGGTGTTGTTAAAAATATGACATCATTCGGTGTGTTTGTAGACTTAGGTGGTATCGATGGTCTATTGCATATTACTGATATTTCATGGGGTAGAATTAATCATCCTGAAGAGGTATTGAAGTTGGATGAGAAAGTTCAAGTGGTTATTTTGGATTACGATGATAACAAAAAGCGTATTTCATTAGGCTTGAAACAATTAACATCACATCCTTGGGATAACCTTACCGCTGATATCTTAGAAAACAGTAAGGTTTCAGGTAAAGTAGTTTCTGTTGCTGATTATGGGGCATTTATAGAAATTAAACCAGGCGTTGAAGGGTTAGTGCACGTAAGTGAAATGAGTTGGAGTTCTCATTTGAGAAATCCATCAGAATACCTTAAAGTAGGTGATGATGTTGAAGCTTTGGTATTGTCTTTGGACAGAACGGAGCACAAAATGTCATTAGGTATCAAGCAATTAACTGAAGATCCTTGGATTAATATCGAAGAAAGATATCCATTAGGTAGCAAACATTCAGGTATTGTTAAGAATTTGACCTCGTATGGTTTATTCTTAGAATTGGCTGAAGGTATTGATGGCTTAGTTCACGTTAGCGATTTATCGTGGAACAAGAAAATTAAACACCCATCAGAGTTCACCAAAAAAGGTGAGAAATTGGATGTGGTTGTTTTGGAAGTTGACAAAGAAAACCGTCGCTTAAGTCTTGGTCATAAGCAGTTGGAAGAAAATCCTTGGGAAACTTTCGAAACGATCTTTACATTAGGTACAGTTCATGAAGGAACCGTTATTTCTCACAACGATAAAGGTGCCACCATTCAATTGCAGTATGGTGTTGAGGCTTTTGCGCCAGCCCGTCACATGAAGAAAGCAGACAATAAGCCTGTTAAAGATGATGAAACATTAGAGTTTGAAGTAATTGAATTCTCAAAAGATTCTAAGCGTATCATTGTTTCGCATACCAATGTTTGGAAGGGTGCTGAAAAAGCAACCAAAGAAACAGATGCCAACAACAAAGATAAAGCAAGAAAGAACGCATCTAAAGCAGTTAAGAAAATCAACCAAACATCTGAAAAAACTACATTAGGTGAATTGGGGGCTTTGGCTGAATTAAGAGCTCAATTGGAGAAGCAAGAAAATGCGCCAGCTGAGAAACCAGCAAAGGCAAAAGCCGTTGAAGTGAAAAAAGAGGAAGTTGCGGAAACTACTGCAGGTGCTACTTTAAAATCACTTTCTGGTGTAGGTCCAGCTATGGAGAAAAGAATCATCGCTTTGGGAGTTAATTCCTTGGAAGATTTGAAAGCTCTTAATGCAGACGTTATTGCTGCAAATGTTGAAAAAGATTCAAAGATTTCTGCTGAACAGTGGAACAAATGGATCGAAGAGGCAAATAGTCTTTAATTCAACTAAATAACTTAAAAGAGGCTATTCTTAACCGAGTAGCCTCTTTTTTTTTACGTAAATTTGTATATTATTAATGGAAGAACAAATAATTTCGGCGTTACTTATTTCTATTTTACATGGTCTTATTCCTGGTCACTGGCTCCCGTTTTTAGCTTTAGCTAAACAAGAACAATGGTCCATGTCTGTAACCTTGAGATATACATCAATGGCGGCAACCGCACATGCTTTAGGAACCATTTTAATTGGCTTGGTTGTCTACTATGCTGCCGTGTTTGGCAATTCTTGGTTATTTGTTTTTCAAGTTATAGTTCCCTCTTGGATATATGAAGATGTACCCTTTGAAAAAACGGGTGGAGTATTGTTGATTTTAATGGGAATTTTCTTTCTCTATAGACATCATAAACATAAACATTTCCATTTCCCTTTGGAGGCAGTAAAAAAAGGGAATAAATGGGTACTTGGGAGTATTTTGCTTTCCTTGTTTTTATCTCCCTGTATGGAAATTGAGGTTTATTTCGCAACATTAGCAAATCAAGGGTTTATGGTAATTTTAGTATTGATGTTGGTTTACTTTTTCTCTACATGGATTAGTATGATAGCCGGCGTTTATATAGGTTATTCCGGATTGAAAAAGTGGAATTCGCATCGTTTAGAACATAATATTGGAATCATTTCCGGAATAATTATGATGGTTTCCGGAATTATGTTGATGTTATTTTAGTCCTAAGTAACGATCAATCGCATTGTGAATGGTATATAACAAAGGCAGTAATATTATGGCAACTACAATCTTATAGATGTAGTTGAATGTACCAACTTGCAATACCCATATAAGATCGTAGTTACCACCAAGATAAAATGCGATAAATAACACTACATAGCTGTCAATAAACTGACTTACAAATGTACTTCCAGTAGCTCTGAGCCAAATGGAATTTCCTGCAGTTTTGGATTTTAATCGTTCAAAAACATGAGCATCCACAATTTGACCGACTAAGAAAGCTACTAAAGAACCTAGTATAATCATTAAGCCTTGTCCAAATAAAGCATTAAAAGCAACCGACATGTTGGTTAAACCTTTGTTGCTGCCGCTGTTTATCCAAAAATCAGCCCCTTCCAGGCCCATGATTAGTCGTACTACAATGAAAGAATAAATCAAACAAACCACGGCTATCCAACTCAAGCGTTGGACACCTTTTTTACCAAAATATTCATTAATAACATCAGTTAAAATAAATACTAATGGCCAGATAACGACACCTGCGGTCATATTGCCGTCCATCTTTCCACCGAATAATTGAAATTGAAAAGGTAGGAGCCCTAATGTTTTTTCTAAACTAAATATTTTAGCCCCAACAAATTCCGCAATTATTGCATTAGTAAGAAAAAAAAAGCCCAATAACAGAAATAATTGATTTTTTTTATCGGTCTTAATTGCGCTAGTCATGGTTAAAATACAAATTAATATTAATTCTGTTTGTGTGGCAAAGATTAGACATAATATTTATTGTAGATTAAGAATTTTCTAATATTGAATTTTTGGAAGGATTTTTGTATTTTTATAAATCATGCGAGGTCTATTATTTATTGCATTTGTTTGGGTGCTTCAAGTATCCGCACAATCGAAATACGATTATTATATGACCACCGGTATTTCGTTGGATAATAAAGGGAAATCACAGCTTGCAGTGTTGTATTTCGATTCTGCAATAAATCTTAATCAAAATTCAGAGCAACCTTGGTTTAGTAGAGGAATTGCCAAAGTGCATGTTAAGGATTTCTCAGAGGCGGTAGTAGATTTTAATAAAGCTATTTATATTCAGCCAAATCTAGAAGATGCTTATTTGTATCGGCATATTGCCTATAGACAAACCGAGAATTTTCAATTTGCTTTCGGGGATATTAATACCTATTTAAAATTGAAACCCAACGATACTATTGGAAGGAATTATCGATTTGATTTATCCTTACTGCTAGAAGAATGGGATCAGGCATATGAAGATTTAAAATGGTTATCTAGATTGGGCGAGGCTACCTACGCTAATAGATATATTAAATTTAGTGCAGCGATGGAACAATCCAAAGCATACGATGCATTGGCTCGTTATGTGGAACAACTAATGAACGAAAATCCCACCAACAAGAATTTCAGAGTAACATTGATTTACACACAAATTCAAATTGGCAAATGGGAACAAGCACTAAAAAATGCAAATATTATGTTGCTTGATGATTCGGAGAATCTCGAATTATTGAAAATTAAAGCCGATGCATTATTTTACTTAAAGCGAATTGCTGAAAGTGAGAAAATATTTTTAACAATATTAGAACGAAATCCAATGGACGCCAATTTAATGGCCGATTATGGACATTGTTTATTACAGTTAAATAAATGGGAAAGCGCTGATGAGTGGTTAACCAAAGCTATTAGAGATAAAAATGGTGCTCCAGCTTATGCTTATTTAGGTAGAGGAATCGCACGATACAATTTAGGTAAGGTGGGAATTGCTTGTGCAGATTGGGAAAGAAGTCTCTATCTTGGAGAAAAAAATGCTAAAATTTATTTAAATAATTTTTGTAAAGAATCTGTAACTGTGGATGGTGCTAACTCCAATAAATAAAATAGGTAAAGCATTAGCTTTATTGCTTACCGGTGTAATTCTGGTTGGAAAGATAATGGCATGTGTAAGTAAACCGGAGGCAACTGTTAATGCTAAAGATTCTTTTTTTTATTATCAGATTCCACGAAATCAATTAGATCAATTCCGGTTTGAACCAGCGGTGAAATTCTGGAACAAAGCCATGCAATTAAGTTCTGATTCTGTTTTGGTGTACACTCAGAAAAACCGACAATTATTGGCGGTGTTGCCAAAACAAGAAACCAAGAAATTTCAAGATTCATGTTGCAAAGATTCTGTTTTTCATAATTTCCGATTTAATAATAATTTACCCTACAACTTGTCCATTCGATATCTGGAAGGTAAATCTGATTTTTACCAATGGGAGCAAGTTAAAAAATATATAAAACCAGCAGGGGCGGTGTTTAACAGCTTAAATGTAAATCCTATTTATGCCCAGTTTGTATTATTAATAGAATGTCCTGCGAATCCCAATGGCATTTCTTCGGCGGGAGCTGCCGGACATTTTCAATTAATGCCATTTGTAGCTAGAAAATATGGTTTAAAGATTTCAAATGGAGAAGATGAACGTATTAATTTACAACGTGGTGCTTACGCTGCAGCTTTACATTTTAAGAATTATTGCATTCCGATGGCTAATAAAATGTTATTAAAACATAACATTGAAATCCAAGAGAACGAATTGTGGTATCAATTACTCGTTCTACATATATATAACGCAGGTGCAGGCAATGTTTCAAAGGCTTTGGATATTATTGGATTTAAAGCTAATGGTGAGGATATAATTAAACAGTTGTGGCAAACAACTGCAGGAGGGTTCAAAAATTCATCCCAGAATTATTCTCAGCTAGCGTTAGCGGCGTATATGATATTTTCGGGCAATGGGTAATTATTGTAATTTTCGACTCTATGGTATATTTTGGTGTACTTGCCAATGGACGATTTTCTATTAATTGTTGTGGAAATTCTACCAAAGTAAAAAATACGATAAGTATAATTAATAGAATACCATAGACATAAAGAATCAGTTTAGACACATTTTAAATTGATTAAGCTGTTAACAAATTGTTTTAAGAGGCGCAATATAGAATCTATATTTGCAGCGCGAAAAACCACATTGTCTTAAAAAGATGAGTTCAAATTCCATCAAATCCTGGTTACTAACGGCAGCTGTTGCTTTTAGTTTTACCCTACATGCGCAAGACAAGCCAAACGCAGAAGAAGGCAAAAAGTTATATGAAGCCAACAACTGCGGAAGCTGTCACGCTCTCGACAAAAAAGTAGTGGGCCCCGCCTTGCGCGGTGTTCATACCCGCCGTTCAGAAGAATGGTTGGTGAAATGGATTAGAAATAATGAAAAGTTCCGTACGGTAGAAAAAGATGCCGATGCGATTGCTTTATACAACGAGTATGGTGGTGCCGCCATGAATATATTTGAGAATTTAACTCCTGCCCAGGTGTTAAATATCGTTGAATATATTAAAACAGCACCAGAGCCCAAAAAAGCTGCTCCTGTTGCCGATGCAAATGCTAATCAACCCAAAGACGATTCAACAACAATCTATATTTTATTATTGTTGGTTTTGGTATTTGGTTCCGTGTTATTGGTTTTATCCAAAGTTAAATCAACTTTAAGAAAAGTAGCAGCAGAGCAGAATCCAGATCAGTATCCGTCTGAACACAAGGAAAAGAAGAATTTCTTCCAAAGAGTGTTACCAGCATATTTAGGAAATAGAAATCCTATTGTATTAACCTTGTTTTCTGTTGCTATCGTGGCAATCGTAGGAGGATATTATGGCTACAAGTTTAGTATAACTGAAGTTGGTGTTCAAAAAGGATACGCTCCAAAGCAGCCAATTGCATTTTCACACAAACTGCATGCAGGGGAATTGAATTTGGATTGTAAATATTGTCACTCTACAGTAGAAGAATCGAAGCAAGCTTCTATTCCTGCTTTAAACACTTGTATGAATTGCCACAAAGGTGTACAATTAACCGATAAGTATAATGGAGAAATTTCTCCAGAAATTAAGAAGATATATGCTGCGCTTGACTATAATCCAGAAGCAAAACCAGGCGAAGAATACGGAGATAACCCTAAACCTATTCGTTGGGTGAGAATCCACAATTTACCTGATCATGCATATTTCAACCACTCTCAGCACGTAAAGGTTGGTAAATTGCAGTGTCAGTCATGCCATGGTGCTGTTGAAAAGATGGAAGTTGTTCAACAACATAGTAGTTTGCAAATGGGTTGGTGTATTGATTGTCACCGCAGAGAAAGTGTAGATATTGAAAACAATAACTATTACAAGGCGTTGCATGAGAAAGTTAAAGCCGATAAGTCAGGAAAGTATTTAACCGCTGAAGGTAAAGTACGGATAACTCCTGCAATGAACGGTGGTTTGGAATGTTCTAAGTGTCACTATTAAAATTGAGAAACAAACAAATGTCTAGCAATATAAAATATTGGAAAGGCGAGGAAGAGTTATCGAGAGATCCTAAATTCCTTGCAGCTCAAAAAAATGAGTTTCAGGAAAATCTTCCATTGGACGAAGTATTCAACGAAAATGGAGTTGAATTACAAGCCAATCGCCGCGACTTTTTAAAATACTTCGGCTTTAGTGTAACAGCAGTTGCCTTAGCTGCTTGCTATAAAACACCCGTTCGTCATGCTGTGCCTTATTTAGTTAAGCCAGAGGATGTAACTCCAGGTGTAGCAAACTATTATCGTTCAACCTGCGGTGGATGTTCAGCATCTTGTGGCGTTGAGGTAAAAGTAAGAGAAGGTAGACCGATCAAAATTGATGGCAATCCTGATTCTGTTATTTCTAGAGGTGGTACCTGTGCAGTGGGTCAAGCATCTATTTTATCTTTATACGATAATGAGCGTTTGGCCAACCCATTGATTAATGGCTCTGAAAATTCAGATTGGTCTGCATTGGATGCTGAAATATCGGCTAAACTTAAGAATATCGCTACTGCAAATGGTAAGATTGTAATTGTATCTAACTCTATACATTCACCTTCAACCTTAAAAGCAATTGATGCTTTCAAAGCGGCTTACCCAACAACGGAGCATATTATGTACGATGCTGTTTCGTACAGCGGTATGTTAGATGCTAATTTGAGCGACTTCGGAAAGAGAGTTCTACCAACTTATCGTTTTGATAAAGCAAAAGTAGTTGTAAGTTTTGCAGCGGATTTCTTAGGTACTTGGATTTCGCCTGTTGAATTCACAAAAGGTTATTCAATGCATAGAATTCCTTCTGTTGAAGGTGGAATGTCTAAACATATTCAATTTGAAAGTAACTTGAGTATGACTGGCACTAATGCGGATTACAGATTCCCAATGCGTGCTTCTCAAGAATTACTTTATGTTTCGTCTTTATATAATGCCGTTGCACAAGCTACTGGGGCAAAACAAATTCCAGTAGTTCAGCAAGGTGAATTAGCAGGTAATGCTATTAAAAAATCTGCTGAGGCACTGTTATCCGCCAAAGGCAGTTCAATCGTAGTAAGTGGTTCTAACGATACCAATGT